>JAGQPO010000412.1 GCA_020426665.1 Planctomycetales bacterium | reverse complement strand
GTTATCTTGGTCCAGCCGGGGTAGCGGATGATCATCGGAACGCGGGCGCTTGCCTCGTGGGCGGTTCGTTTATCGACCATGCCATGCTCGCCTTCGAGCAGGCCGTTGTCCCCAAGGAAAACAAACATGGTGTTGTCTAGTTCGTCAATTTCGTTCAGATAGGCGACCAACCGGCCGACGCTATCATCCACCGACAAGATAGTGCCCCAATATGCGCGAACCATTCGCGCAAAATCGACGACACCACTGGCTTTGTCGTTTGGGAATTCTTTACGCCAATCAAAAATCGGTCCATAAATCCCGTGCCAGGTCGACAGCCGCTGTGTGATCCATTCCGGTTTGTCACTCAGCTTGAACGAAGAATGGGGATAGTTGATTTCCACGTCGTCGAATACGTGTTCGTACTTGGGTTCGGGAAAGTAGAAACTGTGTGGTGCTTTTTGCCCGATCATCAACATGAACGGTTTAGACGACTCTTTCGAACGTTGTTGCTTCATCCAGTCGATCGACATGTCGGTGACAACGGTGGTGTAATAACCTGGAACAACCTTGCGTCCCGCTCCGTTGAAATTGAATTCTGTGTCGAAGTACTTGCCCTGTCCTTTATGCGTGACGAAGTAATCAAACCCCGGTCGTGGATCGTCGCTTTCTTCGCCCATATGCCACTTGCCGATGTAGGCCGTCTCGTAACCGGCACCTTGCAACCGTCGCGGAAAACTGTCCAGATCGGCGGGGTAATCCGTAAAGTTGTTCGTGACGCCATGGGAGTGTGCATATAACCCACTTAAAATCGTCGCGCGGCTGGGGGAACACAGACTGGTGGTACAGAACATGTTCTCAAAGTAGATGCCTTCGGCGGCCAATTTGTCGATGTGTGGCGTCTTGAGATGTGGGTGGCCGGCACACGACAACGCGTTCCAACGAATGTCGTCACACAACATGACGATGACATTTGGACGATCTTTGGCATGCAGGTGGCAGGTCAGCAGTAACAGAAAGAAAAAGGCAAGGTGTTGGCGCATGGCAGTAGATGTTCGGCGCGAGGGAGTCAGTTAGGAGGTATTTAATAGTCGTGTAGGCTGTCGCCGAACTCGGAGAGTTCGGCGGACCGGCCACGGAGTGTCCGGCGACAATCGGTGTCCGGCGACAATCATAGAGCTGAAATTAGTTTAACAGGCGCTGGCGATCAACGAGTCACCCGAAAATCAAAAGTGGCCCAAGGACTGTCGCTTCCTGCCAGACAAGCTGGCAAGGGGGCGATTTCTGATTGCCGATTTTCCAACTTCAAAACGTGTATCCCTGCCGGATAATCCGGCGAGGGGATAGGAAACATTGCGATCCGATGGACGCCTGCCGCAAGACACTGCGGGGCTAATCAATTCGCTTTGCCGTCTGTCGGACGCCGTTTTGGAACAATTCCAACTCTGTAAACTTACCGGCATCTTCCGTTTTGAACGTGATTGTCGCTTTGACGACTTTGTAAAACCACTCGGTCTCCGATTTTGGAAAAACTTGAAACGTTGGCTGGCCGGATAATTGCACCATCAATCGGTCATTGACCACGTTGACATCGAAAACGAATCCTGGAACCAATTGATAGCGCCCTTCACAACGTTTCATTTTGGCAACCGGAACATCGACGGTCTTTTCGAACACGCGAGGTTGCACGCGGGCACCGGCCAACAGCCGGATCAAATCTTCGCCCAATCGGTCCACTTCCATCGTGGCCGTATTCGTTAATACGACGACGGCGGATGAAAATTGACGGTTGACCATGATCATCGAATGGTAACCTCCGGTTTGTCCGTTGTGCCAGCGAGTGGTGCCGTCACGCGCGATGTGCCAACCGAGTCCCATGGCAAAGTCCTTTGCGTTGCCCGGGTGATGTTGCTGCCAGGCGAGATCGATTGCTTTGCCCAGGTCATTTTCGGGCGGATTCAAATTGGCTTGAGCAAATCGGATCATGTCGATGACATTGCTGCGGATGCCTCCGGCGCCGGGCATGTCCGCAAACTCCCATGTCGACACGGCGCGCCCCGGCGTGCTGTGCGGGGTGGCAAGTCGCTTTAAAACGTCCTTGTCCGCGGTCACCGTTGTGCTGGTCATCTTGAGCGGTCCGGTGATTCGCTGTGCGAGCAATTCGTCGTACGTCATTCCCGATTGGTGGCACAACAGGTAGCCGAGAAACGAAACCGCCAGATTGGAATACTCCGCTTCGGCCCCAGGTGCGCGGCGCAACTGGTAGGTCTTCAAAAAATCGATCGCTTGTGCGGACGTGTACGTGGAGTAGGGATTGTCGCCACCGATGTCTTTCATATTGTCGGGTAAACGTGGCAGCCCCGATCGATGAATCGAAAGGTCGAGAAGCGAAATTGCTTTGCCGTCCTTGTCCGGCATTCGTGCGCCCTCAGGCAACAATGATGCCGCATCTTGATCCAGCGTTACTCTGCCCTGCTGGACTGCATCGGCAAGCAAAACTCCGGTGAAGACTTTGGATGCCGATCCGATTTCGTAGACGGTTTCATCGGTGGGCGCCGTTCCGTTATCCAGAGCTTTTCCGAAGTGCAACGTCATCGTCTTTCCATCGGCAACGATACCGATAGACAGACCATCAACGTGTTCGGATTCTACGTAGGGAACGATCAGACTGCGAATCTGGTCTTGGACCGCTTTCGAGTCCAGGTCCGGCGGTGCGGCATCGGCCTGCCAAAGTGATGTGGAGAGGAATCCCGTAACAATCGCTGTTGTTCGCAACAGCGTCATAGAGTTTGTAAAGAGCTCGCGCACCTGAAGACCTCGTCGTTTTTATGTCAGTGCCAACCAATCGCCGTATTTTAGTGGGGATGCCTGACGTGCACAAAGGAAGCGGGTATAAATCGCGGTGCAAATGAGTTGTAAAGGATCACCCAAAATGTTGCATCGCTCACGACCGTTTTCTTCTTTGAGTCAACTGCTGGGGCTACCGCGGAAGAATGTGTCGGCCTCCGGCCTGATCGCAGCGGAATGACGAAAGAGGCCGGAGGCCGGCACAATGATTGCCGAGGACGTGAGGGCTCGGGTTCGTTGTGTTTCCCGGCGGGCGACACAGCAGAGTCGAATTCCGCAGCTCAGAATCTTCTGCGATCCGCGGTAATCGTGGAAGCGTCAATTGACATCAGCCGTATCGCGCGAGCGTACG
>JAGQPO010000411.1 GCA_020426665.1 Planctomycetales bacterium | reverse complement strand
ACTGGCAACGTTTCCTCCCTGGAATTGTCCCAATGACTCGTCTCAGTGTGATAAAACATGTCTCCGGGAGAACTGCCGGCCGATCAAATTGTGTTCACGGGGATGCAATTCGAAACTTCGCTGAATGATGACAAGCAACTCGCAAATGGATGATTCTTCCCAAACTCGCGCACTAGAATCGAATGCTCACCGTGAACGTGTTCGAGGAATTGCCAACGAGTTTAAGCAACAATGGAGGCTACAGGATCGTCCGCGCATCGAGGAGTTCCTGGGGCGAGTCCCGACCGAATGTCGAAGTTTATTGCTCCGTACACTTGTATCGCTAGAAATGGAGTTGCGCACGGCTGCGGGCGAACCATGCGATTCGCGGGAATATGACGATCGGTTTCCCGATGACGTATCGGTGTTGCATGGTTCGGCGGAGGCTGAGTTTGAGGATTTATCGAACATCAGTTCGGCCTTGGACAACACGATTTTGCAGTCCGAAACGGCGGGGTCCAGCCCGGCATCCTCTGACGGCGTTTCGTTCACCACTGACGTACCCGAATCGATCGGGCGGTATTTAATCAAACGCGTTCTTGGTCATGGCGGATTCGCAATCGTCTATCTTGCCCACGATACTGAATTAGATCGTCCCGTGGCACTTAAGGTACCGCGTCGGGAACGCTTTACCAACGAATCGGCACGTCGTTTCTTTTTTGCCGAAGCGCGCAAGGCCGCTCAGCTTGAACATCCCGGTGTTGTTCGAATTCTCGACGTGCAACGTCAGGGCGATTGGGTTTACATCGTCCAGCAATATGTCGATGGGGGTGACCTGACCCAATACACCGGCGCGAACCGATTGACTCAACGGCAAGTTGTCCAGCGGCTCATTTCCATCGCCGAGGCCGTCGGCTATGCCCACCAGTGCGGCTACGTCCACTTGGATCTGAAGCCCGGCAACATTCTGCTAGACAAAAGTGGCAAACCCTGCGTTGCCGACTTTGGGTTAGCGATCCACGAGAGTATGCAACGGTTCGAAAAGGATCGACTGATTGGAACCTACTCGTACATGTCGCCAGAGCAAACCCGCGGCGAAGTTCACCGTCTTGATGGCCGCAGTGATATCTGGAGCTTGGGCGTCATCCTTTACGAATTGCTTACCGGTAGGCGACCGTTTTCGGAAAAGTCCCGATCCGAGATCATCGAATTGATTGGAAACCATGATCCCAAACCGCCTCGGCAACTTGAACCGCAGGTATCAAGTGAGCTATCTCGCATTTGCCTCTGCTGTCTGGCCAAAAGGGCGAGCGACAGATATTCGTCGACCGCAGACCTGATTGATGATTTGAAACATTGGTTGGAAACGGATCAGTCGGCAGGCGAACACGATTACGACGATGGCCGGTCGGCGAAACTGGTTCCCCAGGGTCTGCGGAGCTTCGGACCCGAGCACAGCGATTTCTTCTTGCAGCTGCTGCCGGGACCCTTCGATCGCGATGGGCTTCCCAAACAAGTTCGTTTTTGGCTGAGCCAGATTGAAAAGAACGACGTGGACGAAACGTTTTCCGTTGGACTGATGTATGGACCATCGGGTTGCGGAAAGTCATCGTTGGTCAAGTCGGGCTTGATTCCACGACTCAGTGGCGGTGTTTTGCCAATTTATATCGAGGCAACCGGGACGGATACCGAATCCAGACTGGTCAAGGCGTTTCGAAAACGATGTCCAAGTTTGCCGGCCGACGAGGATCTGGCTGAAATTTTTTCTCTTCTTCGTGGACGAGAATGTTCGGGTGGTCGCAAGGTATTGGTCGTGATCGATCAATTCGAACAGTGGCTTAATGATCACAAGTCATTCCAATTTCCATGCGAACTGGTGTCAGCCTTGCGACATTGTGATGGAGGCGACGTGCAGTGTTTGCTGATGGTGCGTGATGACTTTTGGATGTCGGCGACCCGTTTCATGCAAGCACTCGAGATCCCGCTGGTTGAACAGCACAATTCGGCCGCGATGGACCTTTTTGACCTAAAGCACGCGGTCGATGTGTTGGCCGCATTCGGACGCGCCTATGGAAGACTTCCCGAATTTCCGACCGAGCTTACCGAAACGCAGCAACGGTTCTTGCACCGTTCGGTCGAAGGGCTTGCCGAGGGCGGAAAGGTCATCTGTGTACGCTTGGTGTTGTTCGCCGAAGTGATGAAGTATCGTGCTTGGACTGAAGAGAGTCTGACCGCCGTGGGCGGCCCCGGAGGCATCGGGTTGGCCTTCTTGGAAGAGAATTTCAGTACCCGTAGTGCCCCTCCGGCGCAGCGATATCACGGTCACGCCGCGAGAGCTATCTTGCGGGAACTGTTGCCTGATCAGGGAACCGACATCAAGGGCCAAATGAGATCTTATGGGCATTTGCTGGAAGCGTCTCAGTATGGAAAGCGGACCAAGGATTTTGAAAGGTTGTTGAGCATACTCGACAGTGAAGTCCGGCTGATTACGCCGACCGAACGAGAGGAGCCAGTCGAAGACGGGGAAACGGCCGGGAATCAACGCTACTATCAGCTCACCCACGATTTTTTGGTCCCTTCAATTCGTCAGTGGCTCACTCAAAAGCAGCGGGAGTCACGACGGGGGCGAGCGGAAATTCGACTTGCCGAACGTACCGCGCTGTGGAAAGGAAAATCCGAAAACCGACAGCTCCCATCGCTACGGGAGTGGCTGTCAATTCGTTTCCTTACCGAGTCAGCACGCTGGTCGGTGACCGAGAGATCGATGATGCGGGTCGCCACCCGTTTCCACATGCTTCGCGTGTTATGCATCACGTCGATCATCGTCGTTCTCGGCGCCGCGGCTCTTGGGATTGTCTATCGCGCCCAGCGAGCAAAGATCGCGGGTGACGCCCGCCAGTTTGTCGAACAAGTCCTGGTCGCAGACTTGTCAGAACTACCGAAAATGAAAGACAATCTTCGAGTCGATCGACAATTGGTGTTTGACGATTTAAGGACGGTAGCGACCGACATTGACCGTGACACGCGAGAACGGCTGCGAGCCCATTTGGTATTGGTCGAGTCCGATCCCGATAGCGCTGATTACATTGTCGAACAGTTGCCCAATGCTGCGGTTGGCGACGTGGGTGTTCTCATCAGTGCCCTTGGCTTGGAGGCCTCTCGGGCGGTTCCGCTGCTGTGGGATGATGTTCGGGACGATCGGGGCAGTGATGCCGAGTTGCTGCGGCTGGCGGCATGCCTTGCCCAATATGACCCTCAATCAGCCCGTTGGACATCGATCAACAACCGCTTGGCCAGGGCGTTGATATCGGCTAGCCAATTTGAAATCGGCGAGTGGGCTCAGACGTTGCAACCGGTATCCGATTGGCTGATCGAACCTCTTGAGGTGGCCTATTTAAACGTTGCGGCCCCTACCGCCGACCGTGTTCGCTCTGCAAGTCTGCTCGCTCGCTTTGGCAACGAGCATCCCGAGTGGTTGTGCCGGTGGATTGCAGATGCCGATGTCGAATCATTTCCGATTCTTCTGAAGGAGATCATGAAACATCGCAGTCATGTCGTCCCACAGCTTCGCCAGCAACTTGCGTCCGATTACACGCAAATGAGTGTTGGGCGACAAGCTCGGGTGGCACTCGCCTTGCTGCACCTGGGCGACGAAGATACGTTCCTGCCTTTGCTGGAAGCATCGGCGCATCCCGATCTTCGCACACGCCTGATCGCGTTGATCAATGCGTTTGGAATCAAACGAGATGTTTTGGTCAAACTACTCACCAACGATCCTTCAGCATCGGCAAGAAACGCATTAATCTTGTCACTGGCCGAGTACGACTTAGGTGCTGAAGACGTGGCTACCCAGCGTGCCAGGAGGCTGTTAGCGAGTCTTCATCAAAACGATCCCGACGGAGGCGTGCGCAGCGCTACCGAGTGGGTGATGCGCCGCTGGGCAATCAGGAATACTCAATCGGATAATGTCGAAGTCCCGGGGACACCGAATTGGTGGGTCAATTCACAGGGGCAAACGATGATCATTCTGGACGGGCCGATTGTTTATCAAATGGGGTCACCGGAAGACGAAGCGGCACGAGACCCGATCGAGAAGATGATCGAAAAGCGGTTCGATTATTCTTTTGCGGTAAGCTCTCAGGAGGTCACGATCGAGCAGTTTTTGCGTTTTGATGAAGATTTCCAGTATGCGAGTGATGTCATCGATTCGATGCAATGTCCGATTAACAAGACGACCTGGTTTGACGCGATTCGATATTGCCGATGGCTGAGCGAGAAAGAATTGATACCGGAGTCCGAGATGTGTTACCCCACAATCGCCGAAATCAACCGGTTGGAGGAACAAATTGGCAAAGGAATCGATCCGACCCATCTGGAACTAAGCGACGATGAACTCGTCGCAAGGGCAGGATATCGACTGCCAACCGAGGCCGAATGGGAATATGCGGCCCGAGGCGGTGCGACGACGGCTTGGTATTTCGGTTCCGACAGCAATCTCTTGTCCGATTACTGCATGTATCTGTACAACGCAGATGAGCATCTCTGGTCGGTCGATTCGATGCGTCCCAATCGGTTCGGCCTCTTCGGTGTGCATGGCAACGTCCAAGAATGGTGTCACACTCAAACCGAAAATGTGCCGGGATCAGATGAGTTGGCAACCGCGCTTGGCTCTGGAGCGGATGTAAGACCTAGCGAACGCATTGTGCGTGGGGGATACTATCGGGCCATGACACGTTTAACGCGATCAGCCAAACGATACAGCTATCCCGCGCTGACGCGTGTCAGCTTCATTGGGTTCCGCATCGTGCGGACCGTCAAGGATTCCTCGGATTTGAGAATGCAACGGGAAACGGAATGATCACCTCACTATTGATCGTGCTTGCGTTGATCGGGATCGGTCTAATTATCGTCCTTATCGATTGCGCCAAGTCGTTGCGCGAAAGTTGTGCCTGCGGTCGCGATACTAACGAGATCCTGAATCGCGAACTGCCCCGCCAAACGTTAATCCTTGAGGCGGGCGTTTCCGATAGACGAGTCCACGGTAATGCCGCATTCCGATTGGAGCATACGCGAGCTGGGACTTCACCGGTGGGATTCCGCTTCGACGGGAATATGCGGTCGCGCAGTGTCGCCGGATACTGTGTCTGGGTGTTTCGCGATAACGGTTGGCAGGTGGAAGAGAATCATTGCGAAAGCGGTTTTGAACCTGGGCCTCCGCCGAATTTCGCCGGGCAGTTTTCCGGTGACCGAGTTCGGAAAGAAGGTATTGTCAAACGGTAGCTCGACCGGGTACGCAAACCTGACTCACGGCCTGAACATCAATGAACCATTTCGATCCGCAATGCCCGCCCGCAATCGGACTTATTGGGTTCAATTGCTGTACGGGATTGGGATTGCAGAATCGAGACATTGCCACTCATCTGCCCGTTCAACGTTGGCTGGTACGGCCCCATCGACACGCACACAATTTGCTGCCCTTGAAGCGACTGCACAACGCGACGATTCTTGCCTGTTCGGAGCCTTCGGAGTCAGAACTTCGACGATGGCTTGAGGGTTTGGATTGGATTCTGTTCGTGGAAAATCCACTGATCGACGGAATTGCTAACCTTGCCAAACAATGTGGAGTACGGGTTGCCGCGGTTTGCAACTGGGAATGGACATGTCCGCTGGAATTATCGTGGCTGAGGGATGTCGATTTGATGATCTGCCCAACGTTACATGCGTTGCGAATCATGAATGATTGGAAATTGCGGTATGGATTCGCTTGGCAAGTGCTGATGGTCCCTTGGCCCATCGATGTTGCGCGATTTAAATTTCGCTTGCGTACTCGTTGTGAAAAATTTGTATTCGTCAATGGTACCGGCGGCGTTCGGGCACGGCGTGGTGACGGATCGCTGACCGACTATCGTCGCAAAGGCGTTGAAATCGTGTTTGCGGCAGCGCGAGGCGCGGCGGATGTTCCGATCATTGTCTATTCCCAGACGACGGACATTCCATCGCCGCCGCCCAACGTCGAAGTTCGTCAGCCGCCAAGTGATAACCGATTGCTTTACAATGACGGTGATGTTTGCGTTCAACCGAGCCATTGGGAAGGTGTCGGAATGCAGTTGCTGGAGTGTCAGGCTGCGGGTATGCCCCTGGTGACAACCGACGCCGCACCGATGAATGAGCACCAGCCCCTGGTGGCGATGCCGGTCCGTGGCCGGGAGTCGGTGCAGTTGGTCGGCCGGGCCTGGTTCGAGTCATGCCAAGTGGATCCGGCTGACTTAGCCGGTGCTATGCGTCAGCTCAAAGGCAAAGATATTGGTCGGGAAAGCCAGAAGGCAAGGCAGTTTATCGAGCAGAGCCATTGCTGGGATTCTGCCCGCCGGCGTCTATGCCAGGCAATGGTTGTGAGTTAGCAAGCGAAGATCATTCGAGTGGATTAAATGGAAATTTCGGGACCACGAACGGTCGAAACGTGTGACTATCGACATAGCGACGGTCAACCGCAACAAGATTCTGCAATTTGCAAGTTGATATGCCGCAGGACAGGATTTCAAGAAGAGTTTTGTCGGGTCGGCCGCGCTGCGTGCGAAGCGTGTTGTCAATCGCCCTGGCCGAATACCAGCGATCGAAATCCAGTGATTGCTTCGTTGATTTGTGAAGCCGCATGGAAAGTGATCAAATCGCCCGAAACCGATCCGTGTGCGGCGTCTCGAGCGGAACGACTGCGACGTGAAGAGATCCAGCGATTGGAGTTCGTGCCGCAAAACCTGATCACGGCAGTGATTCCGGCCAGAGAATCGCGATCGTGCTGTTACTTGGGCGAGCCGGCGAATGGAAGTGACGAGACGGATGCGATGAAGTGTCTGCACCCGGACCATGATCTCGCGACAGAACAACGCTGCCGCCGATGCCGTGATTGGGCAATCGCAGCAATCAATAAACGGCTACGGCTTGCGGAAATGGTCCCGCCACCGACTCAGCGATCTGGTCGCCATGTCAAGCGTTGGGCGGTCGGTGTGACGACGTCACCGCGGCGCGAATCGACGTTGCAAAGTTGTCTTGAAAGTCTGGTGAGATCCGGCTGGACAGAGCCACGTTTGTTTGTCGATGCCGGTGCAATGGTACCCGAGAGTTTACGTTCCTATGTGGATACCTGGCGGGCCAAACGCATCGGAGCCTGGCCGAATTTTTTGCTCGGTCTGACGGAACTTGTGCTGCGATTTCCCGACAGCGACGCCTTCATGATGGTCCAGGATGACGCGTACTTTTATGATTCAGAGAATATGCGCGAGTATCTTGAACAAATACTTTGGCCGACAGATTCACCCGGTATCGTGTCGCTGTATTCAACGGATGCTAACTCGGCGCGTTTCCGCGGCTGGCATTCTGATCCGTATCGATGGCTCAATGGTGGATTGGCGTTTATCTTCTCACGCGAGGTCGTTGATCGATTCCTAAGTGATCCGCAGGTGCGGGATTACCGGAGGACCGACACGTTGGGAGGTACCGTAAACCTTGACCTACTGATTGGAAATTGGGCCGAGCAGTGCGACGTGCCGATCAGTTATCCGTTTCCCAGTTTGGTACAGCATGTCGGCAACACCAGCACGATCTGGACAGGCGAAGATAGCAGTGACATGCGGCGAGCTCGATGCTTTGCGGGAGATCTGGAAACGCCGTTTTGCGAAGGCGACGATTTGGCCTGCTTTCCCGAGCACGAGTTTCTGGTCGCCGACGACCGTGATGGTGAATACCAGCAGAGCGTCCTAAGAGGAAAAAGGCAGATGCAAAACTCAACGGTCGTGATTACCGGTCTTTGTCGGGACGTACGGATTTGGCTTCCTCGAATCGCCGCCCGAATCGAGAGACTCGGTACGATGTTCGCCGACTATCGTGTTGTTCTTTTCGAAAACGACTCGAAGGATCGGACGCTTGAATTCCTTCAAGATTGGCATGCGGTAAACAATCGCGTCCATGTGATCTCCCGGCGAATGGATCGAAAACGCTTTCCACAAGATCGATGCCTCGAGCGGGCGACGTGCTTGGCCGAGTATCGAAATGTGTGCCGTGATTACATCGTGCGTGAACTGGGCGACATGGACTATGTCGCGGTGGTGGACACGGATTTGCCAGGCGGATGGAGCTATGAAGGGATTGCCACAAGCTTCGCCGCTCCGGAATGGGATGCGGTCGGTTCAAACGGGATCTTGCGGACTGTGATTCCATCACGCCCTCCAAAAAACGTCTGGCGGCACTTTGATTCGTGGGCGTTCCGAGCGATCGGTCGGAGCACCGGCGACGAAAACTCAGACGCCGGAGAACTTGTCTTTCACCGGGGTGATTCGCTGGTTCCCGTTTGGTCGTGTTTCGGAGGGTTGGCAGTTTATCGAATGGAATGTTTTCAGGCAGCGAGGTACGGCGGATCCGATTGTGAGCACGTTTGTTTTCATCGTGAACTGCGTGACCAAGGTTTCGACGGACTGTATTTAAATCCTAGTCAGATCGTTGTCTACTGAAACGGCAACGCGACAAATCTTCCGCCTCGCGGTCCCATCCGCACCATACCGGTTTGCGATTTCTGACACGCACTTTCAATCACTTCTTACCTGCCATCCAGCGACTCATGAGTGACATCGGTTCGAAACGGCATTTACGCATCGGTATCGTTGACTATCACGGTGACTTTCGGCGGATCATCACAGACATCATTCCACGCGGGCACCAGGTGGTATCAATACCGGTTGACTCCACCGATGCCGACGTCGATCTGTTGGTTAATCATCACGACGAGACACTGAACAATCGATTTAACCTTCCCTTTTTTGTTGCCCCGTACGGCACCGTGCTGCAACATCATGTTGACGGATGGAATCGAAATCAAAACTGCATGGGAATTCTGGACCTGTCCGGCGATATTCTCCGTCGATTCCCCATGGTGGAGCGACCTCTATTTGTATCCAAGCCATTTTTTCCGACGACGCCGGTGTACGAGAGTGCGGGGGCTAAAGTTATTTCATTGATCCCGCGTTACCAGGAACGGTTCCCGGAGGCATATGAACTTGCTACCTCCTTAACGGAGCACGTCTATGGCGATCCAATCGTTCCGGATATCGAAGCGTTGCGAGAGGCAAAATGGTTGCTTCACATCAAACCAAGCGGTGGTTTCGTTTGCAACGCTGTCATGAAGGCTTTGGCCTGTGGTGTTCCCGTGATCATGGATGAAAAAACCTGGGATAGCGGTTTCTTTCGGCACTACGTTCGCCACGGTGAAAATGCTCTTGTTGTGCCTGCTGACCAGATTGGAGAAGTGATCAGCGACTTGCCGGACGATGAATACCAGCGGATCAAAGGAACCTGTGTGGCGGAGGCGTCTGAGTTCAAGCGGGGCTATAAGTGGAGCGACAGTTGGTGGCAGGGGAGTAAGAACCACGTTTCACTAGCCCAGCTTGATGCTATCCCATACGAATCTGAAAAGGGAGAACGACTGAATCCGGTCGACTGGGAACGTACAGAGCAGATCGACGCGCGGCACTACGTTCGGCCTGATCATCAGGTCCTTGAGCTTGGTGGTTGCTATGGAGTCGTCAGTTGTGTCATCAACCAGATTCTGAACAACCCGGAATGCCATGTCGTTGTCGAACCGGAACAGGCAGTGATACCCGCGCTCCGTCGCAACCGTGACGCCCACCAGGCGCATTTTCAAATCTTTAACGGAATCGTTGCGCGTCAACCGACAATCATTAAAGGTGAAGGATTGTCCCGCTGGACGGAATCGTCCGCCCAGGGAAATATTCCAAATCTAACTTTCAATCAGATCGAACAACGGTTTGGTACCAAATTCACTTGCCTGGTCGCCGACTGTGAGGGTGGATTGGAAAGATTCATTCGTGATTTTCCAGAGTTTGCGGACAACATCGACACCATTCTGTTCGAACGAGATCGAGAGTACGACGACTCGGGAACCCAGTGTGACTACGGATACGTTGAGAAGTTTTTGCTTTCCAAATCTTTCCACCAGATAAAACGGGGCAGCCATCCGGTGTGGCGTCGATTCCATGATCGCGGCGACATGATCGAACCGGCAAGGTCAGAATAAGCCTTCGACCAATCGCCGGACGTCGGGAGCGCGTTCCAGTAAACGACGCCCCGTTGGCCGCACTCCCGCGATTTGTTCGACAACGTGATGTGCTGACATCATCGCACCTTCTTGCCATCCCGGTAACGTCGAAACCTGATCACCAGCGACGAAGAAACGGCGGTCTGGAGACAACATGACCGAAAAGCTTTGGTGGTCGCTCCCCCAGTCCGCCCAGCCTCCGTTTTGGAAAGGCACGTTCTGCCAGGCGATCGAAAGCCCATGACGCTGCGGAATGATTCGCTCGTCTGCGATTTCCTGGTGCAGCTTTGCACCACCGGATCGTGCTAGGGCTAATCGATCACACGAGTCCAACCGCCCCATCGCCTCGGCCTGTGAGTACGTGTTGTATGCACCAATAAGCACGCCGTTGCCGGAATGAAAATCGTTTGATGGATACCAGATCTGTCGAATATCATCGTCAACGTAGCTGATGCCCCCGTAGATCTGATTGCGATCATCTTCCCAAAAACGCGAATTGGCTTGCCACGCCACTTTGCATGTCGCCGCAAACGTGCAGGCATGCATCGCGGCAAGGAAATCCGGATGAAAGTTATTGGCCAGACCGCGCAGCAACGGCAAAGGAATCGTGCTGATGCAGTAGTCGGCACAACGCCGAAACGATTGGCGATTGCGATGATCATAACCCAATACAGTGACAGAATCCGACTCGACGGAAATCTGTTGGATTTCAGCGCAGTCTTGCACAACTCCACACAGCCGACTTGCCATCCGATCGACGATGCGATCCATGCCACCGGTTGGCTGGAACATCGTCGACTGCCACTCATACTCATCCGCCGCGTAAAGACTTTGCCGCCAATATTGCTCCCCCAGCAACACGCTCAGCGACACTGGTTCCGGATTTTCGCAGGTTGTGTACACATCAGGATCAGCAACGCAACCCACTCGGCTGGAACCCAGATACCGACCCGACAGAAGATCTAAATCGCCAAACCTTTCGAGTAATGCTTTCAGTGATTCGATTTCCGAAGGCGAAAGTTCATCGTCAAGAAATCCGCTACTTGCCGCTTTACAGAGCAGTTCAGCGATGTGTCCCTGGGTGTCATATTTTACTTGTCGAAAGGTCCGGGCGTCGCGCGGCCGTGATCCGGTTTGCAACAGGTTGGCACCGGAGTTCATTATGAAGACTTCCAGCGGGACATTGAATTCTTGACAATAGTGCAGCACCCTCCGATGGTGATACGGAATTCTTCCCGGCCCCATATTGGCGTACAAATCGGTGCCAAAGGAGCACACCTGCTCGATAACCCCTCGCCCGTCCGATTCGCGAATGCGAGTGCCACAGCGGACCGTCAGATTGCGACCTCCGACACGGCCTTGCGCTTCCAAAATCTGGCAGTCGAATCCGGCTTTACCGAGTTCGTACGCCGCTGTCAGTCCTGCGATTCCAGCACCGAGAATCAAGACGCGTCGACCTCGCCCGGAGTTCGCGGGCAACTTTGGAGGACCTGCCCAAGCGGAAGAGACGGTTGACGTCAGCACGCCCAGGGCCGCCAAAGATTCGTACACCAGCGATGGGCCACCGATAACGCCAAGACGCAGCAATAACTGCCGACGAGATAATCCAGGGCTCAACGCAGGCATGCCGTGACTCTTAGACTGGGGGATTGCCAATCGCATCGTCATCGAACAGCGGACGTTGCGTTATTCCCCAATGTAGTTACAGCTCTCGAGATGTCCCGCGCCGGCCCGTGATTGGAGCAAAAACAGTCCGAATCCCAAATGGAGCAAACCTGTCACTGGCGCCAAACAGAGGATCTCCCGCACTTTTGGTGAAGCGATTTGACTCTAGCGACCAGCGGATCAAATTGATTCACGCCTGGACTTCGCGATGGAGCTGCGTAGTATTGCGAAGCCTATGACCTTCAATTAGCCCCACGATGGTCTTTGAGCATTGCCCGGAGATTGCCGAAGGATGGAGGATCGCGTCTGGATTCATCGCCCTTTTGAAAACAGGAATCGGCGAGGATATTCCAGCTTGGCTCGATAGGGCGATGCACGAAACTGCCCCGAAGGAACTTCGAAATTTCGCCAAGGGAATTTTGCGCGACGATTCGGCGATAGTCGCCGCCATAACACTCCCCTGGAGCAATGGGCAAACCGAGGGACAAGTTAACCGACTGAAGACCTTGAAGCGACAAATGTACCGACGCGGTTCTTTCGATCTACTCCGTCTCCGTTTTCTCTCCGCAGCCTGACGCGAAAAAACGGCTCCTCTTGTTCAAGCGGCGTGCAGTGACTCCCTACGCTGCAACCAACTTGCCGTGCCGATATGCCCAGGATGGTGGATTTTTCCAGGCATCGCTTGCCGCTGGCGTTTTCGAAGCACTGACGCACGAACGACTTTTTGGACACGGCGTCATGCCTTGAAAATCCACCACGCTAAAATCCGTCCTGTTTATCCACGCTCGGATTGGATTTTGCGAGAGCGTTTGGCAATCGCGATTCGGCAAGCATTTAGCCTTCACCAAAAGTGCGGGAGATCCTAAGTCTTCGTCGGGGCCCGCGACGTTCCTGAAAGTCGCTGCCGCTCTTGTCGAACCGAAGTGCGCTATTGTCGAAGTGGATTGCAAAGCGGTCAGCTTGGCGAATGGAGAGATCGGTAAGCGGCTAAAGCCTGGACGCCAGCAAGATGGCGATTGGTTCGCTCCTCGCCACGCGAGCCATCCTTGCTCGCGTACTTCAAGGGTGCCACAACCTGGCTAGTTCTTCGTCAACTTCCGGCGGCGACGGGTGATGGCAAATGCGCCCAATATGCAGCAAGCAAACGCCGAACTCGGTTCTGGAATTGCCGTCACCAAGCCGTACGAGAGATTACTCAAACCGTAGCTGTCAGTGCTAACTCGCATGTCAGAGTAAAGACCTACGAAGGTACCATCCGGGTTAATCGTGGCGAGCTTTCCACCGACAGTGGTTCCGGGCACATATTCGTAGGCGAGAACATCGTTGCCGGCCAGGTCCAAGTAGCCGAGATCCCACCCGGTTGCAGTGCGTGCCATGTACAGACCTGAAACATCGGTACCGCTAGAACCGATGCCAAACAGATTGCTTTCGACTTCGGCACCACCATTCGGAAATCCTCCGAACCGGACACTCCCACCCTGAATCGTCCAATACAAGTAGTCGGTCGAATTTCGCACGTCACCAGACGTAGGTCCGCCGGCAGGGAGTGCACTCGACGTCATCAGTCCAACTCGCGCGTTCGTCTGACTGCGAACAATATCAGCCAAATTAAACTCCACTTGAAGACGGTATCCTTCAGTGGTGAACGACGCGAATTCTGACGATCCCCACAGTTCTTGACCGGCTGATCCAACTGAACGCGAAGCTTCGGTGATCGTGATAGTGGTGCCCGAAGTTGCAAAGTTCTGTTCGCGGTTGTGGCTCGCTGAGTTCAGCATATTGCCACTTTCGGCAAAGTTGTTGAAGTCAGATATGACCGCCCCGTCGACAGGGGCATTCAGCCCCCACAGACATACGAACGCACAAAGAAAAACTTTTCGAAAAGATCTCATTCCGATTTCTCCCGCCTACTAATTGAAGGAAAACAAGGTGCTGCGGCAACATAGCCACAATCATCGCACAGGTGCTCGAAAAACAAAGGAAAACTTGGCGAATCGCGAGAGTCCGCGGGTCAACTCGAAGGAGGACGAGTCCACCCCAAGTCGACCACTCCTCGCAACTACTTTCAGTGAGCGACGTCGCAGGACCATACACTTCTCATCAACAATGAACTGCCCCTTTAGTGTTTTCGCGACCGTATCCGCTTGCTGCGGATGCTGACGAGTGATGTTGCTGCGATTGCCAGAAAGGCAAATGAACTTGGTTCTGGCACAGCGGTAATAGCGACGTTGCCGAGTAAGTACATCGTTCGGTCGCCCGTCGCTGAATTCGCACCGACCATGGATGTAATGATGTCACTTCGACCATCACCGTTCACATCCAGGAATTGCTTGGAACGTGGGTCGGCGTGGGAAAAAATCGACTGCGGATCGAAGTCCCATCCGTATCCGAAAATCGAATCCAACAAGATTTCTGAAGCATCGAAATCGACAGAATTAAAATCAACGCCTTCCAACTCGATTGATGAAAAGCTGAGAATTCCGGCCGCTTCGTTTTCGCCGGTGTTGATCAACAGTTCCAATAAACCATCGCCATCCAAGTCGGCCAATGCGGTTTGCCCAGCCGCGTTATCGAGGGAAATGCCGAGGATGGAAGCGGTTTGATCAAGATCAGAGATAAAAATCGGTGTTAGCGTATGGTCGAGCAATCCGATCGTGTTCGTTCCTTCGTTGCCGAAGAATATCTCTTGTCCCGGGAGGTCGGGTCGGATGTCACCCACGGCGTAATTGACTCCTGATGCGCCCGTCGCATAACGGGCGACTTCGTCACCAAGCTGATTCAGCAGAACGATTTCATCGCCTTCGCCAGTGTGGCTGTTATCGCTATCGAGTGCCACGAGCAACTCGTTCCCGAGATTGTTCGGGTTGGTAGAGTCCACGTTGATGTCTGCGATCACAGCGTAGTCGTTATGGGTCATTTGTGATCGGCCCGAAAAGACCTGCGTCCCATCACGATTACGCACTTCATAGTATCCGGATTCGCTGGACCCGCCGTTGGGGTCCAAGAAGAATTCATCTTGCCCGTCACCATCCAGGTCGCCCGCACCGAGTAACTGTTCGTGTTGCCAGCCCCCGTACGGCCAACCTGGCATCACGTTGCCATTAAAGTCGTACAGAACGGATCGACCTTGGCTGCCATCATGGCCCACGATGATCCCGACATCTGCCAGTTCAAGACTCATATTGGCGACGTTTGATCGACTCGAGAGCTTCTGGGACCATGCGAGCGAGCCTGCTTCGTTCCCGGGCCCGTTGTCGACAATGTTGACGGCATGCACCCTGTTCGTCGCTCGACTTGCAAAAAACAGGAGCCCTTGCTCTTCGGAGACAACCGGGTAATAGGCCTCCTTGGAGTTGTTGGTTTCGATCGTGCTGCGCCAAAGCTCGGTCCCATCAAAGTCAAGCGCCACGAAATCAGCGCTACGGTTCAAATTGAAGATGACTTCGAGTTCGTCGTCATCATCAAGATTGACAAATGCCCGCACACCAACATGTCCGCTATGCCCGTACAATTCGCCCAGGTTCCATTGATGCTGCACCCCTAGCTCGACCTGCGCGATCGCACAGTCGATGATGAAGAAGGCGAACAACGTAAAGAATCCAAGGATCGGTATGATTCTGGAGTTCTGGAATCTTTGAGCCAATTGCACGTACAACACCGATTTGGGCGATCACCGCAATTTTGATCGGGTGTGCCTTAGGAATAGTGGAGGAGAAAAAAGGTTGTCGCCCTTTGCTTCGAATAAGCAGCGATTCGGTCGCGTACTTCCCCGGATCAAAGGCGACAACGACTCTGACGCTAAGCTTGAGCGCTATTCATCTTTCATTCGCTGGGATCGGTCCTCGTCTTTGTAATCTTCGTTTAACTGTTCCTTGACCTTCAACTCCTCTTCAGTTTCAGGTGGGAGATTGGTGGGGACCTCGACGGGCCCTCCTCCCCCACATCCAACCAGGAACGAACAGACTGTGAGTACTGAGGCTACAAAAATCTTTTTCACTGAAGTAACTCTCTCAACACGATGACCAGGATCTACTATCGGTAGCGAGAACGAACATTCTATTGATTCAATTGTTCTTCAATTGTCTCATGGGCATTCATGGTACCCAACGCACCCCAGAGCCCATACGGACTTTCATGGCCCGGCTTTGGATTGCGAGACCCGTAAGGCACCGTGTTTTGATCACCGGATTCAATCGAGTCGGTGATGAATTGCACAGATCCGTCTCCGATAAGCACGTGCGCACCCCCTTGGTGTCGACTACTCGCAGGCACGCTTGCCGAGCTTGTGTGGGCACGTCCAACGCAAGGTCCGTTTGGCGGAGCACACGTGTTGAAGCCAGTGTAATAGGGTCGACCACTTGCCCAGTTCGTTCCACGGCGATTCATGTTATTGATTCCTTCCACCGACCCGACTGTTCGATCCCAATAGCGAGGCCTTTCTGGGTCGAGTTGATTTGACCAGTAGGCGGGGCCGTGCTGTGTCACGACTGAACCGACCGTTCGCATGTGGCTGGTCGCTTCGCCGGTACCGTCACCGCAAACGATTTCTCCGGCGACAATCGTATTGGACAAACCATCAAGTACGTCACGGAATTTTCGGGTATGACGGGAGAAGAAGAATCCACGGTCATACTGTTTCAGAAACACCTCCGACCATGTCGAGTTCGACGTATCCGACACTCCATCAGATCCAACTCCTCCATAGTGATTCTCGTGAACGGTATCTCCAATACAGCCGGCGTAGTTTGTATAGGCTGGAGTCGTGGAGATCGCGATGACGGGATCACTTGGGCAACGGAAACCCGGTACCTGTGTCAACCAAGGTCCGTAATCCGTGTCGAAGACGGAAGGTCCCATTGCTGGAAAGACTGGCGTTCGCACGGTGCCGTCACGATGGAATCGATACGGATTCGAAATCGTGTCCCACAATCCCTGTTGCTCCATGAATGGTAGCAAGCCCACCATCCAGCTGAGATTGTTTTGATTGCTGTCGGTGGCCCCACCCGTCAAATCATAGGTGCCGCCCAATTGCTTCGGCATTTCTTTATAAGCGCTGTGGTAATTGTGAATTGCAATCCCAATCTGCTTGAAGTTGTTACTGCAACTCATTCGTCGCGCTGCTTCGCGTGCCGCTTGAACAGCAGGCAGGAGCAGTCCGACCAGGATACCGATGATGGCAATCACTACCAAAAGTTCGACAAGCGTGAAGCCCGTTGAACGCCGACGATCATTCATTCTTTTGCCCTAAGATTAGGTGGGTGGGGAGTTAAGTGCCTTGGGCCCGAATAGGTTGAACGCTTTGTTGTTCAACCCGCCTTCACTACTAATCAGGGGCTCGAAATGAAAATTGCCAAACAAAAGAAAAAAATGTGATTAAAAGTGATGAAGCTTATTGCAAGTCAAAAATTGAAATCAGCCTGCGATGCGATATGAGAACGGGGCGATCGACCTGGGCCAACTGAAAAGACTCGCTTGCCGAATGAGCAACGGCAACGATTCCGTACATGTTCGATGGCGAATCCTGGCCCTGATGAGACGAGTCCTTTAGCGAGCCGTTTGGACCAAGTGTGATCCTTCCCGGCTGTAAGACCTCACGTCGCCAGATTGAATGTGTACGGTCAATGCTTTTACCAAATCCGACCACTATCTGCTTTCGGTTTGGCAGGTGCTTCAGATGCTCGTCGACTCCAATGTCATCGCCCGTGTCATCAAAGGATGCTTTCAACCAATCGGGCGCGGCGACCCGATTGTCCAGCAAGACATAAAGCGAACATGGCCGCGCGAGCTCCAGCTGAATCTGCAACTCCTTCGTGACCTTGTCGTCGTTGAATGTTTTTACGTAATCGCCGCCTACCAAATAGCTTGGCATCGGTTCTTTGATCCCATTCCATTGGTGCCGGCGATCAACGAACGCTTCGGCGTCTTCCTCCATCCCCCCCGGGACGATTTCGTAAAAGTTGTAGAAATCGTGACGCGAGTTATCGTCGGCAACCGCAGAAATGACGGGTAGCATCGTTTTATTTCTTCGGGAGGCCAAAACGCTGCTTTGTTGAACGCTGACGATCCGAGACAAGGATTTGTCTACACCGACTCGAACCGCTTCTCCGGAGTGAAAGTGCTCGATACTCGTCCCCCGATCGTCTTCCGCTGACGGATTGAGCGCCACGGAACCGTCGAAAACGACAATGTCCGTTGAATCGTCACTCGCCTTTACGGAATACGTCGTGCCCAGCTCAACGACTTCGGCGAGATCTGTTTCAATTGTAAGACCTTGCATGCTGTCAACAGAATCCACCTTGATCATGCCCTTGAGTAACCGTAGCCGATCAGCAGACTGCAAACTTGCGATCAATGGAGACTCGAGCTTTGCGACGGAATTACCGACCAATTTCAGTTCGACGGCTCCCTTTTCCAACCAAATGGTGTCTCCTTGGCGAATCTCGTTGGAATCACGCTCGGCTGAACGCCCGAACGTCCATTTCGCGTCGGTTCCAAGTGCCGCGACCGTTCCCAGCACCGGTGCATCGCGGGTTTCTACCTTGACATGCAATTGATCATCAAGCGCCGCCGGATGTCGACCCACGTATAACCAGAAGGCGGTCGACGCGGCCACGAGAACGCAAGCTGCAAGAAACAGCTTGGCCCCCACGCGATAGTTGGAACTAAAACGATCGTCCGATGCCCTGACAGCGATCGGCGCATCAACCGCGGAGGGTCCTCCCAGTTCCCAGTCGAGTTGGCAGTGGACGGCGATGATCTGCCAGTAAAGCTCGCGCGCTTCAGAAGACTCCGACAAAAGATCGCACAATTCATTTGTGCCATCCTCCTCGATTGTTCCATCACACTTCTGCAACGTTAGCGACCGCAGTCGCTCGCCGTCAAAACCCTTGTCGTTCATGATACGTGCACCATTCTGCAATCCTGACCCATTATCCCAACCAATCGAATCTTTTCGCTACCGCCCATCTGATTGCAATCGCGAACGCTCAATGCATCCACGTAACGATTCTCTCGCGCGATTCAAAATCTTGTAGACCGTACTCGCAGGACGCTCCGTTAGCTCGGCAATCTGATCGACGCTCAGTCTCTTGGAATACCGTGACTCAACCGCACGTCGTTCAACCTCTCCGAGCTTCTGGATGCAGTTCCGCAGGCTGCGGTGGGAATCCTCAAGAAATGCCCCGACACTCGGCCATTCCTCAACCAGTGAATCAATCACTGAATCGTTAAACCACAACCGATCTCGCGACATTCGACTGCGTAATCCCCTTACTTCCAACGATGCAAAACCAAACGCCCAGCGCAAAAAATCTTGACTCAAATCGTATTTTTCCCTTTTCCGCCAAAGCGCCATATTTACCTCTTGTAGCACGTCATCCGCATCAACCTGGTGAGGCACCAGCCCGTGAATAAATGCTCTCAACTGCCGCTGACTGGATGTCATCCGGCGAATGAATTCCTCGTCATCTTGGTTCAACGAGCCACCTACTTCGCTAAACGAATGCCGATGTTTCGACAATTTGCCGTCACCCCGTTTCGAGACCCGAGCCTGTTATTTACCAATTAATCTCCAATAATCCGCCAAAAATCTTTGGACGGCTCAATTTGAGACTCAGCCGGTCAGACAGATGGCGTCCGCGGGGCAATTTCCGACGGATCATACACACTGACAATCAATGGGCGCGACGCCGGGCCGAGATCAATTTGGCGAGTGACTTTCCCGACACTTCTTTCAAATTGGTTTGGTAAAATCGTCCGTTTCTCGCTGAAAACTGGTAACGATCTACGTATTGAAAACCCCAATCCCCCCAACCGAGAGAGACCGGCGTAGTCAATGTGTCGTCCCAGCTTAATCTTTTTATGCATCTTGTTATGCCAGCGCCCTTCGCTTCATGCTAATTCCTGGCGATTCAGTTTTGCGGGTGACCAGACCGATGACCAAGGCACCGTTGTCGTTTCGCCAGATGACATGTATCTCGAGATGCGTGGCTATGGATTCGAACCAGGCGCCGACGTTCGACTCGAAGAAAGCGGCCGTGCATGCGTCAGCGACAAGCCATTTCGATTTTCCATGCGATTGGACGAGGGAAATTATCGTGTCACTGTTCGTCTACGGGGGACGCAGTCCGACGGTGAAGGATGCCAAACGATTCGGGCGGAGAATCGACGTTTGATGGTTGAACGACTCCATTGTGAATGCGGCGTCACGGTTCAAGCTTCGTTTGCCGTCAACGTGCGCACGCCGCACATTTCCGAGGACGAATCGGTCGGTCTTAACGCGAGAGAGTATGACTCGTTCCAATGGGACGATCGACTGACGCTTGAGTTCAACGGAAATCGACCATGCGTCGAATGGCTCGAAGTCGTACCCGCTGAAAATACGACCACCGTTTTTCTGGCCGGCGATTCAACGGTTACGGATCAATCCAAAGAACCGTGGTGCGGGTGGGGGCAGATTCTTCCTCGCCTTTTCAAGCCGTCCGTCGTGATCGCAAACCACGCCGAATCAGGGCGAAGCCTACGTAGCTTCAGAAATGAAGGTCGTTGGGCAAAGATCTTGTCGACAATGAAGCCCAACGATGTCGTGCTGATTCAGTTTGGTCACAACGACATGAAGGAAAAAGGCCAAGGAGTCGGACCCTACCAGAGTTATTCGGAATTGCTGCGCGAGTACGTCAAGGAAGTCAGGGCATTGCAAGGCCATCCAATCTTGGTCACGCCTATGCATCGCCGCTGGTTCTCCGGAGACAAAATTCGCAACACGCACGGTGACTATCCCGATGCGATGCGGCAAGTTGCAAATGAATTGGATGTTCCGTTGATTGATTTGCACGAAATGAGCGCAGTGATGTACAACGCACTTGGTCCCAGTGGTTCCAAGTCAGCCTTTGTTCATTACCCCGCCAATACCTTCCCCAATCAAACCGAACGACTCAAGGATGATTCGCACCACAATACGTACGGTGCCTATTCGTTGGCATTATGTGTCGTCAAAGGGATCAAAGACCTAAAACTTGACCTGGCCGAAGAACTGGTTGACAAGCTACCGGATTTTGATCCCGCCAATCCAGTCGTCCCCCATGTCCATGACATTCCACAGAGCCCGTTTCCGGTCGCGTTTACCACGCCGGAGGGCAGTTAACCGACTGGCGATCTACAATCGCGGGGCGAAGTCCATCATGGGAAAACTGTCTTGGGACTCGACCACCAAATAGGAACGACCTGCTTGTAGCTCGCCGATGTGCTGTGTCGTTCCACTGGGCCAATGGATGGTGATGTCTTGCATCACGTCGTTGGAACCTAAGCCGAAGCAGATCTTACGTTCGTTGCTGCACATGTAGCCGTCACCAGCGGTCAAGAATGCAGTGAGTTTTCTTGAGCCCACTGTTCCCACGACTTTGGCCCCGATCGCGTCTCGATGCGACCGCGTGCTCTTCAAAACCAGATCAAGCGACTGGCCGGCATCCTTGGTACGATTCACTAGCAGGGCGATCTGTTCATAAAGATGCGTAATAAGAACGTCGGTTCTTCCATCGCGATCGATGTCAACGCTCGCCAGCGATCGACCAATATGGTCTCGCGAAAAGTAATCGCCAAGCATTTCGCGGGCGCATGTTTCCCAGCGATGCGGCCGCCTCTGGCGAAAGACTTGACCCGGCATCGCATAGCCGACGTCCTTCAGATGATAGTTGTCGACATGCCCGTTAGTGACGATCAACTCCTTCCATCCGTCCTGGTCAAAATCACACCATTCCGTGCCGAATCCCAGCATGTTGATGCTCGGACTGGCCAATCCACTCTGGAATGACCGGTCGGCCCAAATTCCAGGTGCGACTTGCTCGTAATAGGTGTTGTGTTCTTTGGCGAAATGCGTCAGCAACAGATCGAGATCGCCATCGTCATCCGCGTCGGCAGCCGCGATTCCCATCGATGCTTGAGATTGCGACTTTCCGTTGAAGCCGACACCCCGAACCGACGCGATTTCGACCAAACGAAATGCATCTTCGTCAATTTTTCCCGACCATAGGTGGTTGACGGTCATGTCGTTGGCGACATAGGCGTCCAATCCTGGCCGCTCATCCAAATTGCCGACGACGACGCCAAGTCCACGTCCAACAGTCGTTTGATTCATCCACTTGTCGGTGACATCGTGAAAGGTGCCGTCACCCAAGCCCCTCCACACTCGATCTTCTTGTCCACTAAAAAGTGTCGGTGCGCAAGCAGACAATTTGCCATCGGTACGGCAATCTTCGCTGAAGGGTTCTGATCCGGCACAGTAGTTGGCCACGAGAATATCCGCACTTCCATCGCCGTCGAAGTCGGCAATCGCTCCCGACGTACTCCAGGATGAATCGGTCAGGCCGGCTTCCACCGAAATCTCTCGAAAAGTGCCATCTCCGTTGTTTAGAAACAATCGATTCTGGCCAATGTTTGTATCCAACACATCCGGAAACCCATCGCCGTTAATATCGCCGACGGTTACCCCGAGCGAAAAACCCCGATCGACGTAGCCCGCGGCCGAACCGATCTCCACGAACTGCTCCCCGAGGTTTCTGAAAAGCCGGTTCGGCGACGAATCACTTTGAAGCGGTTGCCCATCCAGCATGACACCGATGACATCGGGGCGCGAGTCAAGATCAAAGTCGACGACTCCAACTCCCCCACCGGAGCTCTGGTGCAGCCAATGTCCTTCGTGCTCTGCGTTCTTCGAAATCTCGCAGGTGTGCAGTAAGCCACGCTGTGCGGCTTGATCCTCAAAAAACGGAGTTGCGCTCAAGTGAAAACTTGCCGCTGGATCAGCACCGGGATTTTTGATTTGCTTAAACACATCGTCGTCCGGAATCATCTCCGCAGGGATCGAAACTAACTTGGGCAATTCCATGTCCGGAAGAATCCAAGGCGTTGTCGCCTTCAGTTCGGATCGAATCGTCAGGTATCGCGTCCGAACGTCGTCGACCGGTTCGTTTTTCAATGTCACCGCGTGACGGGCCCATGCTTCAGCTTCCCAAAGTCGTCCCAATTCGAACATGGTTTCGGCAACGGCCAGCGCGGCGGATTGAGATTGACGATTCCGGTCCAGATAAACTCGAAAGGCGTCGCGAAGCTGAATCTGTTTACCGATCTGCAACTCTACTTGGGCGGCCGCCTCGTCCAGCTGAAGATCAATGAGTGCACGGTAGAGACTGCTAAGCGATTCCGGAAACGCGGTCGGGTTGATTTGTAGGACATTTAAAAAGGACTTCGCCGCTAGCCCCGGTTCTCCGATCGACTCTGCCCATCGACCAATTGCCATCCAGTATTGTGGTGACTGATCCGCGTTTTTCGGTGCACGAGAAATCCAGTCGGGAACGTCCGAAAGGCGGTCGAGTTCAACCAGGGCGCGACCGTAGAGCGCGTATGCTGGAACGAAATCCGCATGACGCTCGACCACAGGAGATAAATGCTCGGTGACGCGGCCCCAATTTAACTGCATCGAATCCAAACGCGCTCGCGCATAGAGAAGACGCACATCTTGTCCCG
>JAGQPO010000410.1 GCA_020426665.1 Planctomycetales bacterium | reverse complement strand
GCCGTCAACGGTTGCGCACTTTATTAAACATGTTGAATCAGGATTCTACGACGGGCTGGATTTTTTTCAGGTGATCGACGGACTGCTGGCGCTCACCGGAGATCAGCTGGGTGACGGCAGCTCGCGTCCCGACCGTTTCCTCGCCGACGAGCACGGCCGGGAAGTCGTTCGGATGCCTCTTGCCGGGTCGCTTTTACTCGCAAAACTGCCGTCGCCCGACAAAAAGTTCATTCCGAACACCGGTGGAACCCAGTTTGCCATGCTGTTCATGCCCCTGCCGGCCGCCGGAGAGGAACAAACCGTGTTCGGCCGAATCACCAAAGGCCTGGACATTTTGGGTGCTCTCCGTCGTGTCGATCCGCACAAGGAAAAGAAGAAGGGAGCCATCGTTCTGCCGCCGGACCGGATCATCAAAGCGGAAATCCTGAACCGCCCCCAAACGCTGCCCGAACCGATCTACGTTGACTCGCCCGTTCAAATGCCGGCTCTAGGGCCCGCTCAAATGCCGGCTTTGGGGCCTGTGCAGTAGCTCGTGCCATTCGAACCCGACCGCATTTTCGATCATTTTGATTGCGGAGCAATCTACGACGATGTTCATGCTTCGCGTGCCAAGCGAATGGCGTTAAGCTATTGCGGAGTTGTTAACGGCCAGTGTTCACCCGCTCATCCGCCATGCTGATATGACCCAATCGTCCGACCAGTCGCCTCGCACCGAATTTCACGGTCAAGCCCCCGCACTCGTTGACCGGGTCGTCAACCTGATGGATCCCGCCGGCGACGTGATCTTGAACATGACTTCGGAACAGGCACGTGCAGCGGTTCGCAGCGGAGATGCCGAAGCCGTTCGCCGCATCCGTGGCCAATTTGCGATCTGCCAGCAACAGGGAAAAACCATTCGGATGGCCCGCTCGATCGGCCGGCCGATGCGATACTTCTTGGCCAAACGGGCGGAGGGCCCGGCATTGATCATCGCCGAAAGGATGAGCGAGATCGTCGACCAATTGACCGCCGAAGGTTTGGCCGACCAGTTTCATCCCTCCTACACGCGAATGGTTCCGGCACATTATCTGCTGGAACTGCAATTGGTCGGATGCCCGGATCCCAATCCGGTTCTGACGCGGTACTTCGCCCCCGAAAGAAATCGGTTGCCGGCCGACATCGATGCGATTGGCGCCGCCTACATTCAGCGGCTCGCCGAAATCATCGATCAATACCTCGTAACGATCCCCGACGACCAACCGATCGGTGTGATGTTCAGCGGCGGAGTCGATAGTGGTTCGATCCTGGTTTTGGTGGACTACTTGTTGCGAAGACGCGGTCAATCGCCGTCGCGAATCAAAGCGTTCACGCTGGCGGTCCAAGGTGAACCTGGTGATCTTCGCCAGGCTCGCGATTTTCTAAAGGCGATCAACCTGGAAATGCTGCTTGAACCGATCGAAGTCGCTGCCGACCAGGTTCGCTGGCAAGATGCCGTCGCATCCATCGAAGACTACAAACCGCTTGACGTTCAATCCGCGACCATGGGACGCGCGTTGCTGCGCGAAATTCGTCGTCGCTATCCCGATTGGCGATACCTGATTGATGGTGACGGAGGGGACGAAAACCTGAAAGATTATCCGATTGAAGAAAACCCCGAGCTGACCATTCGTAGCGTGTTGGGCAACCGGATGCTGTACCAGGAAGGCTGGGGAGTTGATGCGGTCAAACACTCGCTCGTTTACAGCGGGGGACAAAGTCGTGGCCACAGCCGAACCAGCGCCCCGGCGGCCGAATTTGGTTTCACCGGATTCAGCCCCTACGCCGTTCCCGATGTGATCGAGATCGCCGAGGCGGTCCCATTCGTCGCGTTAACAGATTGGGACCACAAAAAGCTTTACGACTTAAAGGGCCAAATCGTTTCCGCAGGAATTCGCCAGCTGACAGGCACCGAAATGCCGGTCTTTGAAAAACGACGATTCCAACACGGCGCCGCCGACCGAGAAACTTTTAACCGAATGTTCCCGGCAAACCAACAAGAATATCGTGACGAATTCGCCAGGATGATCGAAGCAAAGATCGACCAGGCAACCCAGTCGTGATGCCCGGTGAAACCCCGTTTCGGCTGGCCAGCAGTAGCGGACGTCGTCAAGACTTTCGAGGAACCCTGGTTCCACCACGAAACTCTTGACGAAGTTCCGCTACCCCAAAAACGAATTGGAACACAGGACTAGGACAGCGTCGCAATCATCTCCATCGCCTCTGCTTCTGTGGTGATCACGCCGTCTAATTGTGCATTGCGCACCGCGAGAAGCCATCGTCGAAATTGCGGTCCGGGCTTGTATCCGGCGTTTTGTAACGTTTGTCCAGTGACCAGCGGTACCGGATCGAGTTGCTGGGGCGGCAAACGCAGCGCCGCGCGGCATCGCTGGACACCGGCTGGATCCAACTGTTCCGCATTGCATACGGTTTCGGCAACATGCATCGCACAATCGATATCGCGATCAATCAACATTGGTTGAACCGACGACCACGGTTGCTCATCAGCGCTCGTGATCGCACGCCAGCGGTTGATACCGAACGAGATTCGACGCGTCTCTTCCGATGACAACCGCCAACGAAGCGAAATTTGTTCGATCAACGCCCCCAACTCCAGATCCGTGCGTTCCAAATCCGTGATTTCCGAGTGCCCACACCGCCCGGCGACGACCAAAATGATCAATGCCATCGATGAGTCGAATGCCAGCGTTTCGCGATGCCCCAGATAGTCAACCAACTTCTGTGGATCAGCGTCTTTCATTTCGGGCAGAATCAACTCGGCCAATCCGCACTGAAGAAGCAACTCCAGACCACGCGGCGCAAACACGGAACTGACGATGCGACGCACTTCAGCACCGATCCGTTCGGCACTGACGACGGAAATTTCATCCGCACGGGCAACGATCTGGGATTTGGTTTCCCCGTCCAGTTCGAATCCGAGCGTGGTCGCGAATCGGACCGCGCGAAGCATGCGAAGTTTGTCTTCGTGGAAACGTTCCTCCGCGGCTCCGATGGTCCGCAACCGACGGGCTGCCAGATCGGCTTGGCCGCCGACGTAATCGATGACCTTTTCTTCGGCCGGGTCGAAAAACAGACCGTTGATTGTAAAATCGCGCCGCAATGCGTCGTGCATCGCGTCGCCGTAATGCACCTTGTCCGGTCGCCGTCCGTCGCTGTACTGGCCATCGCTGCGGAACGTCGCGACCTCCGTCGGCTGCGCCCCGGTTCCCGAATCCGTGGCGGGCAGCACACCGATCACGCCAAACGATGCTCCAAAGGCCAGCGTTTTGCGTTTGCCAAAGATTTCGCGGACTCGATCGGGCGTCGCATCGGTGGCGACGTCAAAATCTTTTGGCTCTCGCCCCAACAGGGCGTCGCGCACACAGCCTCCCGCAAAGTACGCCGTGTGCCCACATTCGTGCAGCCGGGCGCAGATTCGCGTCGCCTCGGCCATCGAGAAGCGAGTTTTTTCGGAATGTTCGCTCGCGGAATCGAAAAGCGGACCAATTTTTGTCAATGGATCGTGCGGGAACAGGGATGTTTCAGTGAACGCGACGGATCACGATTGTCGATTTCTTGCCATTCGGTTACAAGCTGACGTATGAATTCTCCTCCGATCAAACCGAGCACCCGCCGCAAGAAAGGCGTCGTCGGCGTCATTTTCCGCGACGCCCGGCTGTTGATCATCCGCCGCGCCTTGACGGTGACGGCGCCGGGCAAGCTGTGTCTGCCCGGCGGAGCGATCGAAAAAGGAGAGACGGAGGAGCAGGCGTTGGTTCGCGAAATGCAAGAAGAACTGGCGATCGACGTCAGTCCGAAAGAGTTGTGTTTCCGCAGCGTCACCGCATGGGGGACCAATTTGGCGTGGTGGCACGCCAGTATGGATCTTTCGGTCCACCCCATCGCCAACCCCGACGAAGTCGCCGACGTGTTCTGGATGACGCGAGATGAAGTCCGAAACGCACCCGACTTGTTACCCAGCTTGCCGCCATTCTTGGCCGCTTGGGAACAAGGCGAAATCGGATTGGGCTGTGATTGGAGCTGAATTGTTACCGGCACCTTTGATCCCGAAGGAACAAGCTATCATCCCGGATTCACCTTAGACGATGGCAGCTTGGAATCCGTCAGCGAAACCCTGTACGACGCCGACGGTCGCTTGGAAAGTGTCGAATTGCCCGCGGTCGCCGACCCCAACAACAACGACACGCTCACTCGGCCTAAATACGAATACACCTACGACGGACGCGGAAACCAAGTCTCCATCATCAGTCCGCCAACGGCGGCGACTCCGGTCGGTGCCGAAACCCAATTCGCGTTCAACGAGCGCGGACAACAATGGGCTCGAGCCTTGCCGCTAGCCTTCGGCAGTGATGGTGACGCTTCAGCAACCGAGCTCAGCGCCTAGATGGCCGCGCTCGAAGCCTGGAGCATCGAAGACGGCTCAGCAACCCAGCCGGCGTTCACGGAGGTCTTCGAATATGACTCTCGCGGACGTCAAACCCTGCACGCGTCCTTCGAAGGCATCGTCACGGAAGACGTCTACGACAGCTTCGGCAGGATGTCGGCGATCAACTACTACGACGTGGGCGACTACACATCGTCTAGCAAACTCGTCAGCCATCGAGAGGAATTCATTTACGATGACCACGGTCGCCGTACCGAGGTCGTCCGATACGAAGCTTCCCC
>JAGQPO010000409.1 GCA_020426665.1 Planctomycetales bacterium | reverse complement strand
GACGGGAACACTGCTGATGGGGACGCTGCGGGTAGAAACACTGTTGGACAAATCGCTACCGACCGAATGCCGCGGCGATGGCAATGGTGGAACATCGTCTTCGACCAGGTTATTGGATTCGACCGTGCTGAGTTGTTGTCGAAGTGAGTCATCTAATTCGGATGACAACAATCCGGCGGCGAGTCCATTGGGAAGAACCAGATCGTTTCCGTAACGTTGGACTGGCGCGTAGGAAACACCGGCATCGCCGTCAGCTGACGAACCAATGTTCTGCCCGATTTGATCGATTGCAAGCATCCCGAATCCACTGTCTCGCGCGGCACCACGAATGAACAGTTCGTCGTCGTCTTGGATCGACAGGATGTCCAACGTTTCGTCAAGATCCTCTACAGGGCGCGCCGGCAGCGGTTGTTCGCGTGCCACCAAGAAATCCGCTGGAGACTCGGTGGGCGTTGTCGGCGGCAATACCAACGGAACCTCGTCGACGCCGAAACGACGAAGGCTTGGTGGTGTGTCGACGACCAATGGGTTTTTCTGGATGGTTCCTCGGCGTGTCTGGTTTCGTTGTGGGACGGCTGCTGATCGGGTCGTCGAAACGCCGACGGGCGGTCCGGATGGTCGCTCCGACCGCAATTCAACAAATTGGTTTGTCCGTGGGGCACCCAATTCGCCGGATGACATGTGCGGATTCAAGCTGACCGAACGATCCGGTTCCAATAAGACTCGTAATTCGTCGTTGGATCGGGAAGTTTGCTCAACGCTGGAGCGAGATACTGGTGTGGCAGATTCTTCCCGGTGGGCTGTTGGAATCGTCGCCGCATGCCGAGAGGATCCGGTTGTAGGGACTGCGGCGGACCTGACACGGATCGGTGTCGTCGTCTTGACAATCGTCGGTGCGATCTCGCCCGCCGCCGCTGTACCTGATGAGATCAGACAGAGTGCAGCAGCGAGTTTTGACGCGGATTTTCCGTGGCGATTCCGTTTTGACATCGAACGCTTCCTTGCGTGGCTGTCGCTGCACAAATCATCCATTGATTCGCGCATTCATTCACCATTGGCGTCGACGCGTCAGAGACTCGATCAAGAACAGAAATGACGTCTTGCAGACAAACTCCGTCGGTGGTGATCGGGTAACACCACCAACCGAGCGGATACGAACGAACACTTCATCCCCAACGACTCGCTGGACCGGAACGATCGATACAGTTTCACTGTGGGCGTCACGGCCTGTCCCTGAGCTCGCGTAGCCCAGAGCACACGTTGCCCAGAGCTCGCGTAGGTAGCCCTGAGCACACGTAGCCCAGTGCGTTAGAACGATCCGCCATCGGCGTCGCTGGGCATCCGCCAATCTCCACGCGGCGACAGGCTGACCGATCCAACCTTGGGCCCGTCGGGGACACAGTTGCGTTTGAATTGATTGCGAAAAAACCGGCGGATGAATTCGTCCAGGGTCGCTGCGATGGTCGTCGCCTGGTATTCCTTTTCAAATCTTGCTTGGCCGGCCAAATACAAAATCTTCTCGCGACTGAAACCGTTGCGTACGAAATGGTACAGGAAAAAGTCGTGCAATTCGTAGGCTCCGATTGCCGATTCCGTGTTTTGGCGAATCGCCCCGTCGCTGGTCGGCGGAAGCAACTCGGGTGAGATCGGCGTTTCGGCGACACGGCGAAGTAAATCGCACAACTGGCCGTCGAAGTAGTGGTCCGCCGCATATCGGACCAGGAATCGGACCAGCGTTTTGGGGATCGATGTATTGACGTTGTACATCGACATATGGTCGGCGTTATAGGTTGCCCAACCGAGCGCCTGCTCGCTCATGTCGCCGGTTCCCAGAACGAAACCACGGCTCATCAACAACATCGTGCGAATCCGCGCCTGGACGTTCTCAAAGGTCAAGTCCGATGCGTCATCGGGTAGGGCGTTCAGTTTTGCTTGCAGGGACTCGACCGTGGTTTGTCGATCAAGCTTGATCCCCAACGGGTCATGACGGAGCGATCGAAACGTATCCAAGCACAATTGCCGGATATCGATACAGTCCCCCGTAACGCCGGTCGACTCGATCAATTGCTGGGCGCTTTCTTTGGTGTGCTGTGTGGTTCCGAATCCGGGCATGGTGATCCCATGAATCGAACTGCGCGGCCAGCCCGCCGCATCGACCGCCTTGATGGCCACCAATAACGCGAGCGTGCTGTCCAATCCGCCGGAGACGCCGATCACCAGCGGAGTTGACTTTGACAAACACGAAAGTCGTTTGATCAGCCCGGCCGACTGGATCGACAAGATTTCTGCGCACCGTTCCGAAAGCTCTCCCTGCTCCGAGGGAACAAATGGATGGGCATCCACGTAGCGATGCAATTTTCTGGGAGCACTCTTGGTGGGGGCACAGGGAAGAAGATCAACGCGTCGAAAGTCTGTCTCGATGTCTTCGGCAACATCGTCAAAGGAACCAACGACGCGGCGATCGTGCGACAAACGTTCCAAGTCGACGTCGCAAGTGACCGACGTCGATTCGACCCATTCCGGCGATTGCCCATCACCGATCCGACGCGATTGTCCGATCAGTGAACCGTTCTCGGCGATCAAACAATGACCACCGAACACCAAGTCGGATGACGACTCGCCGGGTCCGGCCGAGACATAGGCGTAGGCGGCAATGCATCGCCCCGATTGTGATTTGACCAGATCACGCCGCCATGCCGCTTTGCCGATGGTTTCGTTGCTGGCCGAAAGGTTGACCAAGACGTTCGCGCCTGCGACGGCAGCGCTGCTGCTGGGCGGAATGGGTGTCCACAGATCTTCACAAATTTCAATGGCGATCACCGCCTGGCCCATTACAAACAACAAATCGGTGCCGAAAGGGATACCATTTCCGCCGACTTGAACCGTATCCGGATCAGCCGGTCCGGATGCGCGGAAGTGGCGGCCTTCGTAGAACTCACGATAAGTCGGCAAAAAAGACTTCGGAACAATACCGGCAATTTCACCGTGGGCAACGACGGCTGCCACGTTCATCAGTGAATCTTCGACCACCAACGGCAAACCAACGACAATCGTTCCGCGTCGATTTTCACTTTCGTTGACGATTCGCATCAAGCCGTCAACGGCACCATCAAGCAACGAATCGCTGCCAAATAAATCGCCACAGGTGTATCCTGTCAGTGCGAGTTCCGGCAACACCAACAAATCGGCATCGACCGAATCGATTGATTTCAAAATCGCGTCCGCGTTGGCGGCCGGGTTGGCGATCGCGGTCTTAGGGG
>JAGQPO010000408.1 GCA_020426665.1 Planctomycetales bacterium | reverse complement strand
TTCCATTCTTGGGCCATGCGGACCAGTGTCGGATAGATCACCGATTCACCGTGCGGGTGGTAATTACCCGAGGTGTCGCCGGAGATCTTTGCGCATTTCACTCGTTTGCTGCCGGGGCCGAGATTCAGGTCGTTCATCGCGACCAAAATCCGACGCTGACTGGGTTTCAAACCGTCACGAACATCCGGCAACGCACGGCTGACGATTACGCTCATCGCGTAAGTCAAATAGCTTTCTCGCAGCTCGTCCTCGATCGGCAAATCGATCATGCGGAGGGCGCCCTCGCCCCCGTCGTCTCCGCCAGTTCCACCGCCGCCTTGGGGCTCCGGCGGCTGGCCCGAAGAGTTCTCGTCGTCCTGGCCGTTTTCGTCGTTTTCGTCTGCCAACGTCGTATCCTAGCGAGAGGTAGAAAAACGCGAAAATCCCCGCTTTTTGCGGGCCCGCGCAAGCCACGAAGTCTACCACGAAGACGTTATTTTCACAACGGTGGGCAAGCCAGTGCCCGGCCCGCGAAGAACCGTTTTTCAGGCTGATGACGCGGGCCGGATTTCTGCGGTCGCGGGGACTAAAGCTCGCGAATCGAGAGGGCGCGAAACTGGACCGCGTCACCGTGCCCGGCGAATCCGAAGTGCCCTGATGTTCGTTCCTTTCCGGGGTGTGCGCTGTCGGCCATGTATTGGCTGATCTCGGCCAAGTCGGTCTTCAAGATGACGGTTCCGTTCAGCTCGACGGTGATCTTGCTGCCGTCGACGGTGACCTCTTGGAAATTCCACTCGCCGACCGGTCGCAAGTAACCTCGCGTGGCAGCCGCCATGCCATAGGCCGAACCGTGATACTGTCGCTTGTCCAGATTGGCATACTTGGGATGCGTCGAATCGAGGACTTGCAGTTCGCACATCGCTTGATAAGCGGGGTTGCCTTGCAGCGGCGCGCGAATCGCCAAGCCGTTGTTGCCACCCGGAGGTAAACGGAATTCCAATCTGGCGACAAAGTTGCCGTATTCTTTTTCCGTCAACAAATTGCCGCCGGAGCCCTTTTGGCATTGGATCGCCCCGTCGGTCACCTCGTAGCCATCGGTCGCACCGACCCAGCCGGACAGATCCTTGCCGTTGAAGATTGACGTGAATGCATCGGCATCCTTTGACGAGAGCGTTTGGTTTGCCTCTGCGGTGCTAAGTTCCTTGATCTTCAAGTTTCGCCAGCGGATTTCGCCACCGTGGGTTTGTAATTCGATCGGTCCACTGACCATCAAGGGAATCTCGCGGTCCCAGTAGTTCTCCATGATGGCGTTGTCGACCACCAATTTGTCATTGAGCCACACGCTTGTTCGGGCGCCGACTTGCAAGACACGAACGGTATTCCACTGGCCGAATGGATTGTCGGCCAGCACTAGCGGGTCTTTCCCCGGCGCTCCGGCACTATTGTTCCACAATCCGCCGCTGCCTTTGTCGGCACCCAGGTTGAACTTCGCCGGATCGGTAAAGTCCCAGATCTGAACCTGCGGTGTCGCCTTCAGATAGATCCCGCTGTCGGCCCGCGCAACGGTCTTGTATTCAAGTTGCAATTCGTAGTCGCGATAGTCTTTGTTGGTCACCAGGTAGGCACCGTGACCGTCGTTAACAAGCTCGCCGTTTTCGACGGTCCAGTGTTTCTCGGCATCTGCCTGCCACTCGTCCAGCTTGGCTTTCCGCTCCTCCTCCGACATCTCAGCCAATTTATAGGGACTGAAATGTGGACGGCCGTGCCAACCGTCCAAGTTCTGGCCATTAAACAGCGGCTGGAATGCGGCGGATTCCTCTGCATTTGAAGTCGATACAAACGACGCGACCGCAGCCAGGCAGGCGGCGATCAGATGGAGGCAAGCTTTCATGGTAGGCATAAAATCCGGAGGGAGTGAAAACAGGGATGGCCCCTATGATAACTCAACCGAGATCGACCGGTGATATGGGGGCGACAACGTCGCCCCGAAACATCGATCGAGCGGACCATCAATAGTCGTGTCTGGCGAACGAGATACACGCCAGGGTCAACATCACCACGATAAAAAGGCTGCAACTGATCACCGGGCGTGCGATTTTCAACTGAATCACTTCCTGTTCTTCGCTGGAGCCGCCTCCGATCACAAACGATGACTCACCGCTAATCAGTGCGGCGACGGTCTGGCTGAGTTCTCCGGTTTGCGGTGTCATCGTTCGGAGCGGAGTGATCAGGTACCGGTCAACACTTCGCCAGCTGGAGACGCTGGGGCGAATCGTCCTGGTGACCATCAAATCCTCCGCCCCGCCGTCATCGATTTTGACCCAGTCAATCGAGTCAATGTGATGGGCGATCGCCAGGCATCGGTTGGGTGCGTCATACTCGATCGCCGTTACCTCGGTTTGGTCAAGTAATCGCACCGTGACGTCGTCACCATCCCGCGAGGCGATGTGGACTTGCCCGTCAGTCGTCAGGATCGCAAAGCGATCGGAGTCGCCGAGTCCGACGGCCGAAACGATCGACTGGTCGCCCGGTGTGGGGAACTCCACAAGCGTTGCCAAGTCGGTTGAGTCGAGCCACTTGACGGGACTTTCGGCTCGCGAAAGCAGAACGGATCGGTCGCTTGCCGCCAAAGTCGTCCGCGCCGCGGTCGTGTCTTCCATCAACAGGTCGGCGGCGATCACGGCCGGCACTGCCGATGTTTCCATTGATGCTCCGTCCGTCTTGGGCAATTCCAAACGCATCAGCCGCCCCCGAGAATATAACACCAACGATCCCGTATCGCCGGCCACGGCAGCCCGCAACGGTTCGGTTAACGTGACTCCAGCGGGCAGGATCGAACGGAACTCTTCGGTCTCTCCGCCTTGCATCCGAATCAAATCGGAGATCCAAGCGGTGACTCCGATTTTCTCGACAGCCAACGTCTTGTTCTCGTCGGCTTCATCCACCCCTTCGTTGTCGCCGGCGCCATCTTCGTTTAATCGATCACGTGTCGGCCCATCGCCTGCGGAGCCGAATTTTCCGACTTCATCGACTCCTGATTCTGAAACGGCTTTTGAGACGGTTGTTGCCATCAATCCGGCGTTGTTCAGTGCGACCAGCATGCCATTGATGTTAAATAGTCGCCTGGTTCCGTTGGGCAGTCGCAACCCGGGATGGGGACTCCAGTTGTCGGTGCCGTCAAGTACCAACAGGTCCAGAGACCCGCTGCCATAAAGATTAAAACGACCGTTGCGGATCTTCGCCGTCGCGATCTTGTCCTCTGCGATTCGAATCGGCGGCACGATCAAATCTCGCTGACGAAAATCGGCTTCGATCACGTCTTCCCACGCGTTGCTCGATTCGTCGAAGTACTTCAATTCACCGCCGCGCGTCGCGATCACGATGTCTGTTGAGTCAAAGGCAAGACGGGCGATTCGGTCCGGACCGCGAACCAGCCCATCAAAATAGCCGCCGATAAAACCGATCACTAACACAAACGCTCCGAACATGCATGTTACACCGATCGACAAAATGGGCGATCGCCAACGCAAACCCGCCAACAATGAAACGCTGAAGAACACGGCAAACAAGAAAACGGCCACTGGAATGCACCACAGGACACGCGGGTTCCAAATATCCAGACGGAATCCCGCAATCAGCCACAGCCCGATCACCAGTTGGCAAACACAAAGAAAGATAAATGCGCAACCGCCGATAAACTTGGACAACAACAGCATCGTTCGCGAAATCGGTTTACTTAATAACAGATGCAGCGACCCCGGTTGCAACATGTCCGGAATGATCGACGCCGTTACCAGGATGCCCAGGAAGATCAGTGCGAACCCCAGTAACCAATCCATCATGATCGGGACAACAAACTGATTGATCAGCGATACAAACTGTTCCTTTCCGATCAGAAAGAACGCTGGGAAGTCGAAGCCGGCATACGACAGGGTGATCGACCGCGCCGACTGTGCCGTAAAGACACCCGGCAGCGCGGCTTCGATCCGCAGTCGCGCTCTTCGGCGACGCTCGGGCTGGGTAATCTTGTCATCGGCCAATTCATCCAACTCACGCAATTCGCGCAGTCGCACCGTCGACCGCCACGCCTCCGCGTCATACCAACTCTCGTCGTCCATGGAATCATTCAGCGAATCGGCAAGCGCGTCCTTGTCGATACGGACGTCTTCCCCTTCGGCGACCTGGCGCAGCTTACGTTTGATATCGTCGGGAAACGTTTTCGCAATTCGGCCAAGCGCCGTTTCTGATTCTTTTGGGTCCACCAGTCCTCGGGCCAGCATGGCCTTCATCTGCGTACCGTTGTCTAGGTCGAACCAACGAAACGTCGTCGTGTAGTCTTCGTGGTAACCGATCGGCGCGAGGGCGGCCAAAAAAATCCAGATCGCCACAAACGCAATCCAAAGGATTCGCGACGACAGGGCTGCATGGAAGGAGTCGGCAATCACGGCGTAATAGGGGCGGATCATTCGGCAGCCTCCGGTTCACGGGGCAGATCATTTTCACCCGGCAGATCATTGCCGACGAGCCGCATGAACGTTTCCTCCAATGATTCACGTCGGACTTGCAACCGACAGATCGATTGGTTGGATTGTCGCAACGTGTCGATGATCCAATTGATTTGTTCCTGGTCGTCAACGCCAATCGTCAACCGATGTACGCCTCCCACCTGGATCGACTCGATCGCATCGTTTAGCTGGTCACCGAAAATCGCTTGCCAGTCCGGAACGACATCGCCCAAATCACGGTCCTCTGCGAACCCACTTTCCGGCGGATCAGCTAATACTTCAACGACCAATTGTTGCTCATCACGATGCGAAAGTTCGTCCAGACGCCCGATCGCTTTGATTTCGCCCTTGGCAAGGATCGCCACCCGCGAGCAAACCAATTCAACCTCTTGAAGGATATGGCTGTTCAAGAAAATGGTTTTGCCGCTGTTTCGCAACCGATCGATCACCTTGCGGACTTCATTGCGTCCGACCGGGTCGAGTCCGTCGGTGGGCTCGTCTAGAACCAATAAATCAGGGTCATGCAACAAGGCCTGGGCGAGCCCCAGACGCTGGTACATCCCCTTGCTGAACCGGCGCACCGACTCCCGGTCGCGTCCTTCCAGGCCAACAAGTTTCAACAGTTCGTTGCTGCGTGAATGAATTTCCGCCGACGACATGCCGCTCATTCGGCCGTAATAACGAAGCGCCGATCGCGCCGTGTGATGACGGTCGACACGCAGCGATTCGGGCAAATATCCGACGCGAGAGCGGGCGGCCGTGCTGCCGATCGGCTGGTCAAATAATTTTGCCGTGCCACCAGACGGCTTGACCACACCCAACAACATCTTGATCAACGTCGTCTTCCCGGCGCCGTTGGGGCCCAGCAGCCCAAAGACTTCCCCCGGAAAAGCCTGCAAGCTGACGCCTCGCACCGCCTCAATACGCCGGCGCCCGGTCAGCGAAAAGCTGCGATAGACCTTTTGAAGCTTTTGGACATCAACGATCGGTGGCTGCACGGCACGTCTTGGGTGGGTGAAACGATGCGAACATGACTTGGAAGGTCATGTTACACATTACCCGGAAAGACAACGGCCCAAAAGCGATGCACCGAAACATTCGGTCGGGAGCCTAATGCTCCATTCATTTTTGATTTTAGGGTTGGGACAGCTTTGTACGACGGACTTCCAGTCCGTCGCACCCTAAAGTCGAAAGTTGACAAAACACTAGGCGACCAATGTCTTGAACAGCAGATAGCACAGCCAGAGCGTTGAAATTGCGATCACACCGCCAGCCAAGTAACGGTGGGCCGGATGCCGCCAATCCGGGCGTTGGACTTCGCGTTCGTACAGGCTGCGGAATTTTTCTCGCTGATTTTCCGTGGTGAAAACGCCGTCTTCGACCAGCTTGTTCAGGCCGTATTGAGTCGAATATTCGACCACACCAAAGACACCGTGCCGACGATCCAGTTCGTCCACTCCGACGCCCTCGAAATACCAGAGTTGGTTGCCGAACTCGGTTTCCGTCTCTTCTCGGTTGTCGATGCAGCGCAATTGCAGAATTTCACTGCGCTCGGGACAGAATCTTGCGCGGATCATGGCCCGATTACAATCAAGTCTGACTTGGCGGATCGTGGCCTCCGAAAACCGGACGACCTGTACATGGCTGTTCATAGATCCCTCTTATTCATTTCCCGCCTAGTGGAAAATTAACTCACATAATCCAATTATTGCCGGGAACCTAATTCCCGTCATGGCCAGAAAGCAAAAAAACGATCTGAATCTTGATTTTACTGAGTTCGCCCTGTCGCAAGTTCGTCAAACTGGCTAAGGCTCGTCGTGTTTGCCGACCGACGTATTCGTAAGTATGAACGTTTGCCCAGTGTTATTGCGGGTCGCCGCAACGATCTGGCAGCGCGGGCGTTCTCGCTGTTGGCCAGGGTGCTGTTATCTAAGGTATTGTCTGGAACCTAATTCCCGATAAACGGGGTCTAACAAATCGGCCATGCGATGGAAATGCCTGTCCGACCCGAGAACTACCTAGCGGAATCCCAATGCTTGAACGCCGTTCCTTAAGGGCTCCCGTCACCCTGGGAGTGGTCCTGATCGTCTTGGTCGTGATCCTGGGGGCGATCTGGGCGATCTCCAGCTTTCTTGAAACCGAACGCAGCGGTCTGTTTTGGACCTTGTTCGTCATCGGCATTTTCTTGCTGATCAGTATTCTCGCGGGCGTCATTGTCTATTTGACGTTGACGATCAAGGCCGTTCGGTTGAACCAGCGTCAATCGAATTTTATCGACTCAGTGACCCACGAACTGAAGAGTCCTATCGCGTCACTGAAGCTGTATTTGCAAACCATGTCGCGGCACACGGTGGACGAAACCCAGCAACGTGATTTTCACCGCATCATGTTGGAAGACGTCGAACGACTTGACGCCTTGATCAATCATTTGCTTGACGCGGCGCGGATCGACCGGGGTAACGAACCCGAGGAAGACGAGGCGTTTCGATTGGACTTGCTGCTTGCCCAATGCGCCGAAGCGGCGTGCATGCGTTATCGGTTACCGGTGGAAACCGTGCAGTTGGAAAGTCCGCCGGTTGCCATTCGCAGCCGATCCGTTCAGGTGGAAATACTGTTTCGTAACCTGATCGACAACGCGATCAAGTACGGCGGGGCCCCACCACAAGTCGTCGCTTCGATCCGCCTGGTGCCCGGCAAGGAAACCCAGGTCATCGTCTCGATCGCAGACAATGGCGCGGGGATCCCCTATGACAAACGCCGTAAAATCTTTGGCCGTTTTGTGCGTCTGGGGAACGAGTTGGAACGCAGTACTCCCGGCACCGGTCTGGGGCTGCACCTGGTTCGCACGATCAGTAAGTCGCTCGGAGCGTCCGTCCGTATACGTGGCCGACGAGAAATCGACGGTACGACGGGTACCGTTTTCGAAGTCACCATGAAAAATGTCGCCCCTGAAACCGTTGCCGCGGGCCCCGACCAATCCGGTTCGGAATCGTGACCCGCAAATCACCCTGTTTCAATTTCCATTGCCGATCGTTTCTATGCGTCACCACATTCTTGTCGTCGAAGATGAAAAACACCTGGGCGTTGGGATCAAATACAACCTGGAGGCGGAAAACTATCGAGTCACCTTGGTCGAAGACGGTCCGACGGCGCTGCGTCTGATTGACGCCTCGCGGGAACCATTCGATATGATCGTCCTGGATCTGATGTTGCCCGGAATGAGCGGATACACGGTGTGCGAAACCATCCGTGACGCAGGGGTCATGATCCCGGTCTTGATGCTGTCGGCTCGGACGTTGGCCGAAGACCGCGCACGGGGTTTTGATGTCGGTGCCAATCAGTACATGAACAAACCCTTCGAACTGGACGAATTGCTTAGCCGTGTCAAAAACCTGCTGCAACACGCTACCCCGACACCCGCCAACGCCTCCACTCGGCGCATCCGTGAATCGATCGATCAGATCGAATTCGGAAATGTTTCAGCCCACTTTTTGAACCACCAGGTCACCGTCGACGGAAAGACCGTTTCGATGACCCCCAAGCAATTACGATTGCTTCGCTACTTTGTCGAAAACCCAGATCGGGTCATCAGCCGTTCCGAATTGCTGAGCGAAGTTTGGGAACTCAGCGGTAATTTGCAGACTCGCGCCGTTGACCAGACCGTCGCCCAATTGAGGAAAATCATCGAGCCCGACAGCACCCAGCCGAGCCACCTGCTGACGATCCGCGATGCCGGATACAGGTTTGTTCTGAGGAACAAGGAGTAAGGCTGACGGAGGGAGGTGGGGAGGGACGTCGGCAATCGCAACCCGAACGCGTCAGCGAGGGACTCCCAACCGACATCGCAACCCGAACGCGTCAGCGAAAGAAAACAATGTCAAGATGCGCAGACAGGGGGCTCCGGTTAAAGGCTGGGCGTCTGCGAGTTGGTTGCAGCGGCGCGTTTACTGTTGCGTCTTTTCTTGGTCGCTGTTGGATCGAACCAACAAAATTCCGTGGAGCCAATAAAAAAAGCCCCCGGTCCAGTACGAGATCCTAGGGGGGCGGAGGATAACGTTCTTTGGGACCGGGAGCCGGTGGTCGTTCTCTGTTTATTGCATCACGGAAGTCAAGCAATCCGCTTCGCTTTGTCGCCAAACCCGATTGATCGAAATCCATCGGTGATGTTGGTTCGACACGGTCACCTGCGTCCTTGCTGGGACCTGCCGAACAACTTTCCGCTTCTCGCCGCCTTCACCGTCACACCGCATTCGATCCATCGAATGGGTGTTTGACGATTTGTCCGCAGCAACCAAAGTAACAATCAATAATTTCTTAGGTGCCGGTGCAGGATCGCGCCAACGAGTCACTTCAATCGCGTCGTTTTGCTTCGCCGTCGGCCAAGCTCAGTTGCGATGGCGGGAAGATACGCGCGCTGGTTTGCAGGGGTCAAGGCGGATCACAGAGAGAATGGAAATTGTTTTCTTGAACATTTTTGCTAGCAAAACTTCAAAACATTTGTTTCGACCGCCTCTGGCGACGGTTGCAATGAAGGCGCGCATCAAGCCAGTTCGGATGAACGATGCGAATGCATAAAAAAGGGCGCATCGGGTCGTTCGTGTGATTGAACTAAAAAGTGATTTTGTTCAAATTCATGTAGGCAACTTCCTTTCAATGTGTGATAGTTGGTTGATACCCGATCAACTCTGTGAAGAGACCATCCCAATGATGACATCGACGGAAAACAAAGAGATCGTGACTGCTGCATCGGCGTTGCTGGCCAACAGTTCCGTTCCGGAGCTGCGAACGTTGCGTGTCGATGAAGACTCGAATGAATTGCAACTTCGTGGCAACGTTAGGAGCTTTTATCACAAGCAGCTTGCTCAAGAGGCTGTCTTGCCGGTGGCCGGCAGGATGCGAGTCGTCAATCACGTCGACGTCAGCAACTGATTCGCTGGTTAGTTAACAATCACCTTACGTTCAAAACGCTCGACCGACAATGCACGTCCTTCGCTGTCGGATTCTACGATGGCGCCGCACAATCGAACATCTCCGGTCGCAACGTGGAAGTGGCACGGCTCGGCAGTCCGTGTGGTGTGAGTGACCCGTTCGATATCTCGCCCGATAATACTTTCGTACGGCCCGCACATTCCGACATCACATTGAAACGCTGTCCGATTGGGCAACAAGCATGTGTCTGCGGTTGGGACGTGCGTATGCGTTCCCAGGACGGCGGTGACTTTACCGTCCAGGTATCTTCCCAGGCACTGTTTATCGCTTGTGGCCTCGGCGTGGACATCGACCAGGATTTGGTTCGTGTGCGGTTCGATTTCGGCCAGCACTTCGTCCAGGGCTTGGAACGGGCAGTTGACCGGTCGCATGAAGACACGCCCCATGATTGAAACGATCGCCAGCGGCCGGCGTCCGCTGCGTTTGATCAGCGTCCATCGGCGGCCGGTTGATTCGTCGGGGTAATTGGCGGGTTTGACGATCCGATCACTTTTCTCGAGTGTGGAAATGATCTCTTTGCGGCGATAGATGTGATCGCCCAGAGTGACGCCGTCGATGCCCCCATCGATCAATCGTTCGAATTGCTTCGGCATCAACCCGGAGCCGTCCGATGCGTTTTCGGCGTTGGCGATGACGTAGTCCAGGTCCAGCTCTTCGCGAATCCGTTGCACGTTTTGCAGGACCGCATTCATGCCGGGTTTTCCAACGATATCTCCGAGAAACAGGAATTTCATACGGGCCAAATCGCTGCGGGGTGGATTGGACAAAAGGACAGGCATCGGTTGACCGAACCAATCGACCAGACGTCCTGTCCAGTTTCAAACCGTATCGGTGTGCGGCGCCGTCGTCAACGCTCGGAGTTCGAAATGCAGTGGGTACCGCGACTCATTAGAGCTTTCGTTGCCGGCCGGTTCGGTTATGGTGTTAACCTTTGTTGCCCGATTTCGTGCATCGATTTAATCGCAATCCAGTCGCCACCATTGATTTTGTCTTACATGAACACGGCTGCACCGACGGTGAACCTGTCACAATACTGCCTGGAAACCGCAACCAGGGCCAAGCGGGCATCGGCCGAGTTGGCAACACTCGACACGTCCATCAAAAACCGCTGGCTGCTGGAATCGGCCGATCGATTGGTGGATTCGATGGGCCAGATCACCGCGGCCAACGAGCTGGACTTAGACGCGGCGCCCGGCTATGGATTGACCGACGCAGCAATCGATCGGCTGCGACTAGATTCCGGCCGGATCGAAGCGATCGCAACGGCGCTGCGCGAGATCAGCATGCTGAACGATCCCGTCGGCGAGGTGCTGGACGGATTCACGCGCCCCGGCGGGCTTCAGATTTTAAAGAAACGGGTTCCGTTGGGAGTCGTCTTCTTTATCTATGAAAGCCGCCCCAACGTTACCGCCGATGCCGCAGCGATTTGTGTCAAAAGCGGAAACGCCGTGATCCTTCGTGGCGGGAAAGAAGCGATTCATAGCAGTCGCGCTATTGTTGATCTGCTGACGTCGTCGGCGGCCAGTTGTGGGCTTCCGGCCGATGCGGTTCAACTGGTTTCGACGATCGACCGAGCCGCCGTGGGCGAATTCCTTTCTCTGGGGCACCTGATTGATGTCGCCATCCCGAGGGGCGGCGAAAGTTTGATCCGGCGTGTTTCGGCCGAAGCGACTATGCCTGTGATCAAGCATTACGACGGGAATTGTCACGTGTACATCGATCAATCGGCCGACATCTTGATGGCCAGCGACATCGTGCACAACGCAAAATGCCAGCGCATGGGAGTGTGCAACGCCTGTGAATCCTTGCTGGTCCACCAGGCGATCGCCGAATCGGCCTTGCCCGTGGTTGCCAAGCGGTTGCAAGACGCGTCGGTCGAAATTCGAGCCGACGAGGCTGCCCGTCGACTGATTCCCGGCAGCGTTCCGGCGTCCGAGCAGGATTGGGCGGCAGAGTATTTGGGGCCCGTGATCAGCGTCGCCATCGTCCGGTCGATTGATGAAGCGATTGCCCACATCAATCGCTACGGTTCCCATCACACCGACGCCATCGTGACGTCTGAGCTGGCTGCCGCAGAAACGTTTACGGCGGGCGTCGACAGCTCCGCCGTCATGGTTAACGCCAGCACTCGATTCAACGACGGTGGTGTGTTCGGGCTGGGGGCCGAAATCGGAATCTCTACAGACAAATTTCACGCCCGTGGCCCATGTGGATTACGTGAGCTGACGACTTACAAATACATCGTGAAAGGTAACGGACACATCCGGACGTAGCTTTAGCGTTTGGGTTGCTGTCATTCGCTCTCCCCGTCGGGGGGGCGTTGGTTCAAAATCCGTCTGATTCTCTGCCAGGAAACGGGTTGAAGTCCTGAGGGACTGCCGATATTCTCCTGGACCCCAAAAAACTAACGATTCAGGTGTAGAGATGGCACATAAGAAAGGTCAGGGATCCAGCCGCAACGGTCGTGATTCCAACGCACAACGACGTGGCGTGAAAAAGTTCGGTGGCGAAGCGGTCAGCGCAGGCAATATTTTGATCCGTCAGTGCGGCACGAAATGGCGTGCCGGTCGCGGCGTCGGCCAAGGTAACGACTACACCTTGTTCGCGCTGGTCGATGGAAAGGTCATGTTTGACCAAAAAGGCCGACGAATCAACGTCGTCTCCGCTTAGCACTCCGGCAATTCTTCATTTTGCGGCACGACGGACTTCCAGTCCGTCGCCCATTCTTAATATTGGAGTACGACGGACTTCCAGTCCGTCGCCAGTGCGATCGCGCCACGCAGCCCGGCTTCGCTGCCCAATTGTGAACACTCGACGACAATCTTGTCGGTCGGAAACATCCCGACGCGCTGGCCGATGACGCGTTTCACCGGCTCGGTCAGTCGCGGCCCCAGATGCGAAACACCTCCACCGAGCACGATGCGGTCTGGGTGTAGAATCGAGACGACGTTCGCCGCAGCGATCCCGATGAATTCCGCGGCTTGATTGATCGCCTCGGCAACCAACGGGTCTTCCTCGGCCGCTTGCCCCATCGTTTCAGTCGTCACGCGGTCTGCGTCTCCCTGAGTGATTTCACGCAACCGGGGCGCGAGTCCCATTCTGACCAATCGCACTCCTTCGGCTGCGATCGCGGGACCGCTCGCCAGGGTCTCCAAGCATCCTCGGTTACCACAGCCACATGATGGACCATACGGCAAGATCGTTTGGTGCCCCAATTCGCCCGCCGCGCCCAGCGGTCCCAGGTGAATTTGGCCATTGATCGCGATTCCGCCACCGATTCCGGTTCCGATTGAAAAGAAGGCAAACGTCAGATCGGAATGTCCGCGACCGCACCCGAATCGCAATTCGCCGAGCGTTGCGGTCCGGGCATCGTTCATCAGTCGTACGGGGCAACCAAGTAATTCGCCCAATCGCTTGGCGACCGGTACATCACGCCACTGCGTTGGCAGGTTCGGCAAGAACTTCGTTACGCCGGTTTTAACATCAACCAGACCGGGGACGCCCATACCCAGTCCCGAAAGAGATGCATTACTGGATTTGCCAACGCGTTCAAGCATGGCTTTGCAGCACGCGCCGATTAACGCGATCACCGTTTCGGGGTTACCGTCGGTTTGCGTCGAAAAGGAATCTTGGCAAACCAATTTTCCTGTCGCGTCGGCCAGGCCAAGTTTTGCCGAGGTGCCTCCCAGGTCGACGCCGCAGAACAGTTCACCGCTTTGAGTCTCGCTCACGACGCAGATGTACCATCGACATCAACCCAGCTGCGCTGGCGATGGCTTTTCAGGATGGCTTCACACAGCAGTATTTCGCGATGCCCATCGGCAAACGTTGGAAAGGGAGCTGGTGCGGTCAGGTCACCTTTGGCGATGTAGCCATAGAACGTCTTGAAGAGTTGCTTGAACGTATCGGGAAAGCCTTCGTTGTGACCGCCGGGGTAATTCGAGATGGCCGCGGCCGAGCTGTCCATCAACGACGGGTCGCGTAACAGGCTTTCGTTTGCTTTATCGCGATTGCCGATTTCCAAAACGTTGGGCGATTCGCTGTTCCAGGCAAGTGACTGATCGGAGCCCGCCAGCTCGTATCGCAAGCAATTCTTCTTACCGGCGGTGGTTTGGGAAACCCACAAACATCCGTTGGCGCCGTCCTCGAACCGCAGCATCACGCTACCGCAGTCTTCGGTGGTGATATTGATCGGTTCCGTCGCGGCTTGGGCACCGCCGCCTCCGGAGAACGTTTCGACTTCACCGACTGGCCGTTGCCGCGTCGGATAGACGGTGCGCAGGTCAGCGCAGACCGACGTGATGTGCTTGCCGGTAATGAATTGGATCAGATCCAACCAGTGCGTTCCGATGTCCGCGACCGCTCGAAGTTCACCGCCGTCTTCCGCGACAACCCGCCAGTTGAAATCGGTGACTCGCAGCAACCAATCCTGGACGTAGGAACCGACGACATGGACCAGGTTGCCGATCGAACCGCTTCGAACCCGAGCGGCTGCTTCGTGGGCCAGTGGATAGAACCGCAAGTTGTAGTTGACGGCCGCGGCGCGGCCACTTTCAGCCGCCAATCGGACCAGTTCCGCCGACTCGGTGGAATTCATTGCCAAAGGTTTTTCACATACCACGTGCTTGCCGGCCTTGAGTGCCGCCGCAGCCTGCTCAAAGTGGAAACGGTTGGGAGTGGTCAGGTGAACGCAGTCAATCGTCGGATCATTGATCGCGTCTTCGAATGTGCGAATGTCCGACGGCAAACCAAGGTTCGTCGACGCCGCCAGCGATCTTTCCGGCGTTATGTCGACGACTCCGGCGACGGTCACGCCGGCACGGCGAAGACCCTCGACATGAACCGGACCAATAAACCCGGCACCCACCACAACTGTTCGAAACTTGGACATTGTTCACCGCGACGATAGGAGGATTCGAAATCAACGCCACATAGTGTGCCCTTTTCCCCCATCAATTTCCACCACCAAGACCCGGACGAGTCACCAGTCATCCAAATCTCAAATCTCTGAACTTGGAACTTGGAACTTGGAACTTGGAACTTGGAACTTGGAACTTGGAAAGTGCGTGGATCACGCATGTGTGTTTAACGCTGTGTGTTATGCGCTTGCGTGGCAAACACCCGCGTAAGAGACGCCGTCGCGGTAGGTGAGGGCGAACACTCATACACGCCGATGCAATGTTTGACGGGCGGTAACCACATGCGGGTGTGGATGTTTTCCGCCGAACCCTCCGACGAATACGAAAGAAGACATTTCGATGATTACTCCCAGCGAAAACTTGACTGGACTTGCACCGGCTCCCAAGCCTGCCGTTTACGCCGCGAGCAAAGATTCCGCCTGGTTGGCCAAAGTCGGTCAAGCGGCGCAGTCGGAAAACTGCCGGTTCCAAACGTCTACTTCGATCACGTCGTTGATCAATCAAGCGGCAGCCGACAGCCACGTTGCCTGCGTTCTGCTGGATTACGATCCACGCGTTCAACAATGGACTAGTATCGAGCAATTGTTGTTTGAAAAGGACGTTATCGCGCCGGTCGTTTTGGTGTTGGATGAAAACAGCGGCATGTCGGCTTCCGAGGCGGTCGCCAGGATCGCGCACGTGGTTGCGATCAACACGATGGAGGTGCACGAAATCATCGAAACGATTCAAGACGCGCTGGCACTCAGCACTCTGGTCTCGCACCAGTTTGACGTTTTGCGTTGCCACCGGCTTTACCAATCGCTGCCCGAGCGTCAACGCAAGATCGTCGACTTTGTCGTCGAAGGTTCGCCAAATAAACAGATCGCAACCAAGTTAAAAGTGTCTGTCAAGACAATCGAACGCGAGCGTCAAAAGGCGTACCGGCAGTTAAACGTTCGAAGCACCGCCGAGATGACTCGCGTGGTCATCCTGGGAAGCCTTCATGATGTCGTCTTCCCTGCGGCACGGTACTCCAAACCGACCGGCGGATTGCGGATGGATACCAGTGGCATCCAAATCGCACCGACAAGTGTCAAACCCGTCGGGTTCCTGGCTCCACAAATTCAGAACTGATGTGAACATCAAGCGAGTTGTCACAGCCGCGCCGGATTGACCGGCACCGTCGGCACCTTACCGCTTGCTTTGCGTCTGAGCCGACTTTGCAGGTCGTCGATCACGCGTTGCAAGTTGGTATTCGGATTGATTGCAAGGTTGTTGAATTCCAGCGGGTCGGCGTGGTGGTCGTATAGTTCGACGCCCGAGCGTCCTTCGGCCCACTCCGTGTACCGATAGCGATCGGTCCGAATGCTGCAACCCATCACTTGGGATTCCAAGCGATCGTCTGCCGGTCGCAAGACTTGGGTGATCGCTTCACCGTTCCAATCCGAAAGCGGATCGGCCAGCAGCGGACCAAGGTCACGACCGGATAGATCGTCTGGCCCATGAAGTCCCGCGGCAGCGACAATCGTGGGATAGATGTCTACAAATTCCACGACGTGCCGACATGCCACTGCGTTACCGCTGGCTCCGGGAACACGAATGATCAACGGCGATTTTGCCGACTGCTCGAACAGCGTTCGCTTCTGCCAAATTCCGTTGTGCTCGCCCAAGTGGTATCCATGATCGCTCCACAGAACGACAATGGTGTCGTCGGTTAAGTCCAATTGATCCAACGCGGCAATCAATCGCCCGACCTGGGCATCAATGAACGAGACACAGGCATAATAGGCTTGCCTGGCTTTGCGCAGCGTCAGCGGATCAAGGTTGTAATTGGGGATCGGGCAATTGTGTGCAAACGCCGCCGTTGGAATGTCGTCGCGATCCCCCGGCGGCGCGTAGGGAAGGGAGATTGATTCCAGCGGGTACATATCAAAGTACTTCTTTGGCGCCACGTAAGGCGTGTGTGGACGAAAGAAACCGACGCCCAAGAAAAACGGTTTGTCGCGGTAGGTACGCATCAATCGAATCGCTTCGGTCGCGATCATTCCGTCGGTTTGTTCCTCGTCACGACCCTCTGCCGCCAGCCATGAGAGCGCTGCGCTGATTTTACGATGGGGTTCCGCATTGAAGATCAATTCTTCTTCCGCTTTGTCGCGTCCTTTCGGATTGACGGTTTTGTTCCACGACGGTGGATCATCAAAGCCGTCGGTCCCGATCGCAGCGGGGACGTTGTAGTGGTAGATTTTTCCAACGCGCGCGGCCAAATACCCGTTGGCTTGGAACACCTGGGGCAACGTGACGACGTCGGGAATTTGATCGCGAAAGTGCCGATCCAAATCGTAGACACCGATTTCATCCGGACGACGACCGGTCATGATCGACGCCCGGCCGGGGGCCAAGAA
>JAGQPO010000407.1 GCA_020426665.1 Planctomycetales bacterium | reverse complement strand
ACCAATTGCTCGCCGTCGGGACAATGTCGATTCCGGATTGACCGTCACCGAATGTGCTTCCAAAGGCGTGCGAAGAATCGCTTCAGGCGGAGTTATCGGCAAAGACTGCCCCGGTGGTTTGGTTAATTCCGGTAGAACGACTCAGGAAATCTTTGCCGATCACTCCGGATGCTCCAAAAGTCGTGATTTTTTTGACGTCACTTGGGGGAGTCCAGCGGTGTTGGGTTTGATTGATGGCCTCCTACCACCGACAATAGCGCACTGTTGTTTGCAACGGTTGCTTGCGTCTGTCTGGTTTCCCTCGCCAAATTTCCTTCGCCGCATCTCAAACGCCCGGTTTGGACATGACACGTCATCGGCCCGACACGTCGCACGGACACGGAACCAAACGTTCCTCCGTCGCATCGTCGGGGCGAAATCGCATCACGATGGCGAACATACGCCGCAACCAGGACACTCTCCTTGCACAAAATGGTGACCAGCAGTTTTACCTTGATCGTGATGCGACAAGCGATTTTGAATCGGTCGGATCACTGATCAAACGGCTTGGTACTCCACCTCAAGACCTGGTCAATTATTTGTCAGATCAATTTGCCCAGGCGTGCAAAGTCAGAGCCGATCGCGGTATCACGTTACAGCAGGTCGACCTGGATGATTGGGCGATCGACGTCCATGGCAACCTGGTTTTCGTAGGTCGCGATGATCGAAAAGTATCGGAAAACCCCGGTCAACGCCCGCCCGTCCCTACCGACTTGGTAGCGGAATTTAGACGGCGTTTGACGGCTCCACATGCCTCACTGTCGCGTCGCCGCATCAATGGGGAACGTGAAGCGACGCACGGCAAACAAGAATTACCCGACCTGCTCACGCACCAACCGCCCGACGAGAGCGGTGAACCAGTTTTCAGCACCGCCCAACAGGCGCGGCGTGATCAGATCATTGCAAAGTTCACGGCCGCCTTGGAACAGCGGTTCGGACCTGAGGTAATTGCCGAGCCGAATTGGGAAGACGAGCAAAAATCAAGGGTCGTCAAACTGCAAACGTTGGAGCGCGATCGTCGCTTCAATTGGAACCTTGTGCTCGGCGTGGGGACCGCAGCAGCGGTTTTGGGACTGATTTGGACAGGAATTCAAGTTAACCAGATTCGTCAGCAACGGGCCGAATCGACGCCGAAGACGCACAGCCAATCGGAGCCTGATTCAACGCGGACGGTCTGGCCAATCGCACAGAAAAAATCGCGTCCCATTGAGAAAACGGACCGGACGAGGCCTGAGATTGCACCGGAAAACATCAAGGTACTGGAACTGTCACCAAGCAGTGCATTCAGTGACAACAGATCAACGTCGACTCTCAGTGACCCGCTTGACGACGTTGTTGATGTCGCCCGCAATACGTCTGGAACATCCGAACAGTCGTTACCGGAACTCAATGGCGGATTCGAACTGCCCGCTCCAACCGAACAGCCTGTTGATTTAGACCTGAGTTTCTCCACTTTGGACGAGACGTTTCTTTCAAATATCCCACAGCCCGATGTGATTCTGGACGGTGCAAGTCTCAGCATGGAAGCCAAGGCCTCGGGAGATCAATCGGGCGAGGCGAATCGGTCCCTCGGTGACGTTCTGGATGGCGACAACGCGGAAGATGATGTACCGGAGTTACCGCAGGACACTCGCCCCACCGTCGATCGGTTTGTTGATCTTCCGCCGGAAGCGAAAACCGATCTTATTACGACGATCGACGATTTGGGCGTTGCCATCCGCCGGATCGAATTTCCCTTCGATTCACCAATCGAACTGGCCAGTGCCGCCGCCGACGGTTCCCTGGACGTGGTCGATCGGAAAACCGGGAACCCTTTCGCACGATTGTCGACGGACGGTAAATCGACCCAATTCGCTTGGTTGGAAGATGCGGCAAACAATGGCGCGGCAAGCCAACTAATTCACGGACGTTTGATCGACGAAAACGGGGGCACAATCTTTCTTCGTCCGTCTATCGAATCCAACCCATTCGCCCTTTCACTCGATCAACGTCGGCGCCGTCCCAGTTGGACCATCGGCGCCCCCATCCTGCCGGACCTGACTCGACTGGAGATCGACTTGGCGGTCCCCAAAACAATCGATCTTGCCTGGCAAAACCCATTTAACGCAGCTCGACCAAGACGTGGAAGCGCGGTTGCGATTCTGAATCCCAAAGACGGTGAAACGGTTTCAATTGCTGTCAAAATGGACATCGAATGCACCCGTAAACTTACATGCAAGATGCACTATGCCTACCAGCTTGGGCCAAATATGGCTTGGTGGCCGTTGACAGAATCGGGATTTGCAGAGCATTCCAACCTGATCAAAACCAATTGGGAACACATAGAATTTCGACGCGTCCAAGCCGAGCAGGACTATGGAAGTGCGGGCATTGCGGACCGTAAATTGATGAAGCGTAAGATGGACGATATCCAGCGGATTCAGGAGCAATTGGAACAGATTGCAGAGCGGATGAGAATGCTGCGATCGCTGGCGGTCGAGATCGAAACGAATGTCACACTTTCAATGCATTTGTATGTTCAGTGGCCGGATTCCCAGCAGACGCTTCTTCGCACGGTCACGCCAAATGCCGCAAAATAACGCAGCAAACCGTTGATTCCGACAAAATCAGCCGCGGCGGTTAATCTTTGACGGTTATTCATCCGATACCGGTTGTGACGGGAATCGATTACTTTCGATGGCCCCGGTACGTGAGGATTCAAACAAGGCATGGAAGCCATGAGCCGCAAATCGACTTCTGGACGCATCACACGAGTTACTGCTGTTGCCCTTTTTGCCGGGACCTGCCTTGTCGCTACGACGGGTTGCCAGGTGAGCATGAACGGGCAAACGCTACCGAGTCCGTATTACTTGCAGGACGACGTGCAATATTTCCCGAGTGGCCCGGAATTTAAACTTTCCCGTGAAGCCGCCGCCTTGAAGGCCGCACGTGCCCAAGAGAAACGAGAACGCAACTAACGCTTAGGTCTAATTTGATTTTACGGTAGCGGAGCTCGTCAAGAGCTTCGACCTGAGTCAGGAATCGCCGAAAGTCTTGACGATTTCCGCTACCGCGCGTAACCCATTTTCTCAGCCGGAACTAAGCTCTGATTCGCCGCCCGCAGCGGGCGACGTCGAGTATTTTGGCGAATGCACGCACAACCCGCATTCGCTCCGCAAGGGAACCCATCAAGCCAATTTGCTGATCGCTTCAGCAACCAGCGCCGGATCGTCTTTTTCACGCAAGTGCTGAATTTGCTCGTCGGACAAACCGGCCTTCTCCAGGTGGCTGCAAAGACGCTTCCACACCGTCTCGCGTTTTTTTCCCTCGCTCAAATACAATTCCGTAATCGCCTCCTGGGCCTTTTGGATCCCGATCGAACCGCGGTTTCGATAGTAATTCTTGACGATGCGATCTTGATAGGGCGAACGGTTTGCGCTCATGATTAGTTTCTTGGCGGAATTGATGTGATTGGTTTTCAAGGGCTGACAAAGACGGTTATCGGCCGTGACTTGGAAGGCCTATAGTACGGAGACCAGAGTAAGATTTATACCGCCGGGGATCTCGGGGGAACCCGATTTAATTCGCCGGTCGTAGAGAACCGGCCCGTGTCAGAAGGAAATCAAGAGAATGATGGCATGCCGAGGCGTCCGAGGCGCGACCACAGTCCAGGCGGACGATCGTGACGAAATACTGCTCGCAACTCGACAGTTGCTGGCGTTGATGATCCGCCAAAACGGAATCGAAACCGAAGACATTGCCAGTGCCCAGTTCACGGTCACCAAGGACCTCCAGGCGGAGTTTCCCGCACTGGCGGCTCGTCAGCTGGGCTGGCTGGAGGTGCCGTTGCTGTGCGGCTACGAAATCACTGTCGAGCGATCACTGCCGCGGTGCATTCGCGTGCTGTTGCTGTGGAATACTGAAAAGTCTCAGTCTGAGATTCAGCACTTTTATTTGCACGAAGCAGTGAAATTACGCCCTGATTTATCGCAATTACCCCCCGTGGACTTCGACGAACTGGAACAATGGATCCAGTCCCAGTTGACCCCGAAACCCTGATTGCCGCGCGAGATCACCATCTTGGCCAAGAAGTCCAATGTCCGATTTCAGCCCGCGGCCGACTTGAGCGTGATTCATGCCGCGTTCGTCGTCGCGACCGGCGCGGTGTGCAGCGATACCAAAACAGAATCGGCACTTCGGGGACCGACCAGCGAGATCAATACGCGGCTTGCGTCGGCGACGGTGGACATTCGGGCGTTCTGGTCGGCACTGTTTGCGTCGGTCGCCAAAGGCAAAAACGCACGAGACTCCTGTGCGCTGGCGTTGGAGGATGCCGGTTGCAGTGAGTTGCAAGTTGATCAGATCGCGGCGGCGCTCGGCAGTCGGCTGGATGAGTGCCGGATTGCGTTCCAGCAACGATTTCCGAAGCTTCGCGAACAACTGGAACTGCGTGCCGGACCGCTAAAAGATCGCTGGCAGACGTATGGTCCAGGGTTGTTGATTGAAACCGCTCGGACGATCTGGGGCTCGGCACCGCCGAACGACTGGTGGCCCACGGAAATCGATTGTTTGTTGGTCCAACCGGTGCGTGGTGGCGACGGCGGTTTCGATTCGGGTCAACGTCGCGTTTGGATCGAAGCAATGCTTACCGACAACGATCCCAGGGTGGGCGAAATCCTAAGGCTCGCGTTTTGGATCACGCAAGTCGCCGTCGGTCGGCATTTGGACGCGACATTGGGCCGGACGTCAACGGCCAGGTACCCGGAAGATTTTGGCTCCGGTACACATCGACGCACTTCGCTGCCGTGGGATCTGGGATGTGTCCCCGTTATCCTGAAAGCCGGCGCCCAATTGGAACTGTTCCGCGCCGACCAGCTGCCGATCCAGACCGCCGTCCGCTTGTGGCGGCTCGGCGACGAAGCGGTCGGTGATGTTGTCGCAAAGTGGTGGGATCAATGGCATGACGCGGGCGCCGCAATGCCCGTGGCACTCAAGGCACTCGATCGAATGCTTGCTCCGCTGCGTAAACGCATCGATCTGCTGGACTCGATCCAACAAACCAATTTTGCCGATTCAGAAACCGATTAGTGCTTCGAGCAAATTATTCTTTTGTCGACGGACTGGAAGTCCGTCGTACTCCAAAATAAAGACCGTCGTACTCCAAAATAAAGAA
>JAGQPO010000406.1 GCA_020426665.1 Planctomycetales bacterium | reverse complement strand
GAACGACTCTCCGCCAAATCTTTGCCGGCATTCCGTCGGCCCGCGGCGATCAAAACCGACCGCAGACATCTCTGGACTTGGCTCGGCAATTTGTCTTACGACTCAATCACACCTCAGACATTCGGCCGAGCGCGCGGACCAAGTACGCTGATTTTTTCATAAACGGTGGCGGAGTCTGCATCGTGTTGCTGCTCCACCATTTTAACAATCCGGAAGATTCGTCACGTGGCTGATCGACCAAGCAATCAGAAAATCCCAGGCTATTACGGATGATTAATCGAGGTACATTCGATCGGCTGGAAGATGCGATCGATAACTTTGAAGAAACGTGGGCAGGCCAATCACCAGCGACAATCGAAGACGTTCTGACAGAATATGGCTTGAGCAACGACGTCGAAGCGATCGTCGAGTTGATCCGAATCGATATCGAATTGCGATATGAACGCGGACTTGCAATCGATCTGGATGACTACCTGAATCGATTTGGTGTTCTTCACGACCGACCTGAATGTGTCGCAGAGATCGCATTCGAAGATTACCGATCACGTTCGGCGAACGGGCATCCGGTATCGGCAACACGTTGGAGCGGGCTTCCGGGTGTCAATCGTGAATTGTGGTTCCAGGAACTCGCCAGAGAATCAACCGGGACCCACTCATTGGTTCGTGTCGCGAGATCGGGCAACGACTCGGGGCTTGATGCGGCATTCGAATTCGCGTTAGAAGAATCGGGGTTTCACCTGGTTCATCAGATTGGTCAAGGGGCATTCAGCCAGGTCTACCTGGCAAACCAGTCGGATCTTGCCAATCGGTTTGTCGTTCTAAAGATCGTCTCCGAATCATTGTCCGAACCGGAGTACATGGCGCTGCTGCAACATACGAATATCGTTCCGATTTATTCGTTTCACCGCATCTTGTCTCGTTCCGTGATTTGTATGCCCTATACGGGCTGCGTGACACTCGATGACTTTTTGAAAAGCAAGACCGACGTCTCAAAACGTGGCGGCGAGAGCTTGGTCAGAACGGTCCGGGATCGCATCGACGACACCAGGATTTCGCCGAACGATCTGCCGATTGCAAGCACAAGTCCGGCCGGCGAGCCAATGCTTCCGGCTGCCGACGACGGCGCCGCGATGCGACCGCTCGAATCGTGTGGATCCCTGGGCTGCGGAGAGCTGGCGATCTGGATTTTCCAGCGACTCTCCGGTGCCCTGGCCCACGCCCATGCGCGAGGCGTTTTACACAACGACTTGAAACCGAGCAACGTCTTGATTCGCAACGACGGTGAACCGGCGCTGTTGGATTTTAATCTCTCTCAAACGATCGGACGGACGACATTGCGACATGCCGGTGGGACATTGCCTTACATGTCCCCCGAAACGTACCGGGCGATGATGGGGCAGCAAATCCGACCCAGTGCCCAGTCCGATTTGTACGGATTGGGTGTGATGTTGTTCGAGTTTGTTACCGGACGACTGCCGTACCCGACGCCGGCGTCGATCGCCGAGATTGATCTAAGCATTGCGATCGATGCCCGACGCAATCCGCCACTCTGGAAGCAAGAAGATGACGTGGCACCAGGTCTGAAATCGATCATCGATCGCTGCCTGTGCTTTGACGCTGCTGAGCGGTATCGCAGCGCAGACGATTTGCACGTCGACCTGCAGCGTGAACAGCAGAACCTGCGGCTGGTCAACACTTCCGAACCGACCATGTGGCGGATGCGGAAATGGGTGCGCCGACACCCTCGGGCGATCACGTCAGGGTTTGTCGCGGCGCTGTTGATGCTGATTTTGATTCCACTCGGTTACGAATTGATGTCTTCGCTGACCGACAACCGAGTTTTGCGATCGGCTGCGTCCTACAACTCGTTCTCCGCCGCTTCTGCCGAATTCCTTTCGTCCATGATGGCCGATCCAAACCGACAAAAGGATTCCAATATTCGAAGCGGGGTCGCAATCCTAGAGCAATACGATTTGCTGGATCAACAAGGAATCGAGCGGATCCTGTCTTCGCAGCCTGCCGACCAGCATGATCTGGTTTGCGAGACCATTATTCGACACCTTTCCCATCTGGCAATTCTGGAATCCCAGTACCTTTCTGAGTTGCGGTTTACCGCTCCGGATGCGTCGAGTGACTTTCGCCGCCTTGATCGCCTGATCGACGCGATCAAGTTCGTCGAGGATGGAAAACCGGCGCGGTCAACATTGTTCTTGGAATCCGAGAGGGCACGGCTCGCGCAAAATGATGCTCGCCATCAAATGCTTGAGAAACGCGCGCTCGAGACGACTGCCGAAAGTGATTCTGAACTGTACTTGGAAGCCGTTCGATTGCTCAGCAAATACGATCACGAAGGCGCACAAAAACTTTTGGCTGCATTGGCGGACCGCAACAGCGTCCCGTCGGCACTGCGTTGGACGATGCTCGGACGTGCCCAATACGCTGACCGCAAACTTGAAGACGCCAAACTGTCGTTCACGCAATCCATCGCGCGAGCACCCAGCTCGGCGAAACTTCGCGTCCTGAAAGGTCGATGTCATTTCGACCTTGGGCAATTTGCCAACGCCGAAAAAGACTATCGCAAGGCCATCGAATTAGATCCGAAAAGTGTCGGTGCGTGGTCCCAGCTGGCCTTTCTTCTGTTCGCGAAGGAGCGGTACGACGAGGCGATCGAGTGCTTCAATCGTTCGCTCGAACTTGCGCCCGGTCGCATTTGGACGTTGCTAAAACGCTCGCAAACCTACGAGAAACTTGGTCGAAAAGATTTGGCTGATGCCGATTTCCGCGCCGCGATGGAGGTCCAGTGCGACGATTCCAATGAACTGAGATACCGGGCGTTGGCGAGGACAAAGATCGATCCCGAAGCGGCCCTGGAAGACCTTCGACAAGCTCACCGGCTGAACCCCGACCGACCGATTTACTTGCACGATTCCGCAAGAATCTTGGCAGTCGAACTACACGACGATCAACGGGCTATCGAGTTTTATAACCAAGCCTTGGCGATCCAACCTAAGAACGAGTTCACATTGGTTCGTCGAGCCCTTTCCTATGTTCGGCTGAATCAAAACGCCGACGCGCTCGAAGATTTAAAAGTAGCGATGCAGGAACCTAATGATGCAAAAAACCTTTACCAGGCGGCGTGCGTTCATGCACTGATCGGTCGCGAGAAAAACAGGCAACGGGCGGTTACGTTGCTCGCCCAAGCGATCCACAAAGGCTATGTCCCCAAAGACTTGGACAACGATCCTGACTTGGAATCCATTCGTGGTCTGGACGAATTCCACGTCATCAGCAAGTTCGTTGATGCCACGCACGGCAATCAACGTGTCAAACCCAATCAGTCCGTCGAAGACGCCGACGACGTCATCACTGAACCCTCTCCGCTTTAACACCACTGACGTAATTCATTTACAAGGCTTTAAGACAGATGAAACGGGTCAATCGCAATCACGCAGCCCTCTTCCCCGAACTTCAAACGCTGGAAGACCGGCGATTGCTGACGGTATTCGGAACGGCATGGCCGGACGAACGAAATCTAAGAATCAGCTTTCCAAGTGACGGTGTTCAGATCGGCAACCATCAAAACGAAGTCAATCAATTGCTGGATCTGATCGCCACCCGACAAGAGTGGCAAGAGCTTGCCTTGCGCGCCTACCAAACCTGGGCGGTGCACGCGGACATCAACGTCGGCCTGCGAAACGATTACAACGTCGATTTCGGGGCACCCGGATTGACCGTCGGTGACCCGCGATTCGGCGAGTTTCGAATCGGTGCGATCCCTCAACAAGGCCTGGTCGCAAACTCCGTTCCCTTCCAAGCCGTCGCAGGCACGTACTCGGGTGATCTGGTTCTGAACTCAAATCAAAACTTCACTTTTCACGACTGGGCCGACAACGCAGGTCCAGATCCGTCGACCATCAGTCCAAACGATCGCGACTTGTTCAGCCTGTTCTTGCACGAGACCGGCAACACACTTGGGTTGGATGACAATCTTCTCAATTGGTCGGTGATGTTTCGGCAATACACCGTACCCAAGGGGGTCTTGGCCGCGGAGGACATTGCGGCAATCCAGGCCCTGTACGGGCAGCGCAGCGATCCATACGAATTGGTTGACAACGGCCAGATTCAAGCTGCCTCACTGATCCCGACTCCGGCAGGAATTGATCCGAACCACGATGTCATTCGGACGCGTGGTTCGCTGCGGACCGGCGACGATGTCGATACATACAAAATCGTTCCGGCCCCGAACTTCGACAGTGTGACCGTTCGCGTTCGAACCGCAGGTGTCAGTTTGCTACAGTCCCGGCTGGAAATCTTGGATTCATTCGGACAGGTGATCTCACAAACGAGTGCGGACTCGGTCTTTGATAACGACAACGAATTAACCATTGTCGGATTGCAAAACTACTCTGAAATCTACCTGCGCATCGCCGCGACGGATCCCAGTGATATCTACTCCGTCGGTGACTACTGGGTCGAAGTCGATTATCGCGATCCTGCCGAACGTGCATCCGACCCCACTCCGGGAAGCTACGACTCGGGGCCCGATACTCTGTTCGCCAACTACGATTTGATCGATTCCGAATCGGGAGTCAACGACGACATCGAAGACGCAGCTGATCTGACTGCTACCAGCCCGTCTTCCGGCGAGCGATTCGAGTTCACGTCATCGGTTTCTGGGGCGTCGGATGTTGATTACTTTCGAATGACTGCTCCCGCTACCGTTTGGGGACGCTTGGTCGTTCACGTCTCTGGTGTGGGACTGGTAAAACCAGACGTGAGATTAAGTGTTGTGGATTCGAGTGGGCAATCCGTCGGGACCGCCGCCAAGCTTCGAGCCGATGGCACGTTTACCGTCGAAGTCGCCAGCCCACAAGCGTCACAGGACTACTTTATCAAGGTCAGCGTTGATCCGAACTCGACCGTCGGAGTCGGTAACTATGTCGCGGTGGCTGAATTTGAAGCACCCGCGGCACAAATGAATGATTTGGTAAACGGCGACCTAACCTCCGCGGTCGACACCTTTGTGCGGTGGACCGCTGGCAAGACGAAATTGTTTCGCTTTGACCTCTCGGCAACCAGTAACGACGCCCGACAAGCCGTTCGATTGACCGTCTATGACGCACACACACGCGAAATCAAGGCGGTTGTGGTTGCCCATGCCGGGGTAATGCGAACCGGGCTGGCATGGCTGCAACAAGGTGAATACATCCTGCGATTCACCGCGATCTCCAACGGGGCGGCTCCGGTAACAGGATGCAGCTTTCTGCTGACCACCGACGGTATCTCTGACGACCAAGACGAGGACCCAGACGATCCCAGTGACGATCCCGATTACGACCCCTACAGCTACACCTACGAATACACCTACGAATACTACTACCAAGACCCTCCCTACGAGTATTACGAATACTACTACGGTCCGTAGGCCGGGTGATTCACAAGCCCAATTTTGTCGTTGATCGCTCCGCGATCAGACGCTGTGATCGCGGGGCGATCAGCGACTTTGAAACGTCTACTATCGGTCGGATCATCACGAAGGCAGTTCATTGGAAATCGATCATTCATCTCTCGAAGCTCTGTTAGATTATGTTTGCAGCCAAGTTCGAGTTTCGGTCCGCCAATCCCGCGAGGCGGTCGTCCAGCAATCGTGGCAAAGACTGGCCGCCAACTCCCATGACCGTCCGGCGCGTCACGTGGTGGCAGCTTCGTCTTTACTTCACCAACAACCGGTAAAAACTCTCGAACTCTTGGGAAGTGATTTCGAGGACTTTTCCTGTCATCCGGTCAGCAATCGCTTGGCGGGTTACGCCTGGCTGGCCCGAAATGATCTGCACCTGGCCAGGAACTACTTTGATCAATCTGTTCGACTGGACCCAAACCAGCCCGATTGCTGGAATTGGCTCGGGCGAATTGCTGAAGAGGATCACGAATTCGATCAGGCCTCTGAATATTACGAACGCGGAATGATGTTCGATGACGGCGGACACGATTCGGCGTTGGCACTTTCGCAATTGCAAGTAAAAAATCGTAACATCGCCGACGCAATCCACACGCTTCGTGTTTGCTTGATACGAGATCAACGCTCTCCCAAGCTCAACTTGGCACTTGCAAAACTGCTCGGCCGACGCGCCATCTTGCTGGGCCGACGCAGAAAGTATTTGGCCCAACAACGTCTTCGGCAAGAAGCTCTTGAATGCTATCGAACGGTCAATGCAGCTGCACCGTCCAGCGAGAGCTTGGTGATGCAAGGGCGACTGGAACAGTTGTTGTTTGACCACAAAGCTGCCATCGAGTCGTTCCAAAAAGCGGTTGCATTGAATCCAAAATCCGCCGGGGCGCTCTGCCATCTCGCCAGCGCCAATGTGGACTTTGGAGAAATCGAAGACGCAATCACTCATTTCGAACAATCCTTGTCGCTGGATCCGAATCGTGCCGACACGCATTTTCGATACACACGGGCGAAACGATTCCAACCGGATCGCGATTCCCGTGCTTACATCCAACAACTTGAACATCAACTTGCCCAGAGCCATGCGAAAAGCCGAGAGTTTGCGACAAACCAAGGCCAGAGGCAAATCTATCTGAATTTTGCCTTGGCCAAGGTCTATGATGATACGCGAGATTTTGACAAGGCATGGCTGCATTACGACGCCGCCAACCGCTTAAAGACGCAGCGGTCATTGGTCTCAATCAATCAATCACGCGATTCCCGTGAATCTCATTCTAAACTGGGCAGCTACGCCGATCGCGCGATGGATCGATACACGCCGGCCTACTTTCATGTCGTATCGGGATTGGGGAACCCCAGTCGTACCCCGATCTTTATTGTCGGCATGCCACGCTCAGGCACCACGCTTACCGAGCAAATCCTCAGCAGTCACCCGGACGTTGCCGGCGCGGGCGAGCTAACCTACATCAACCAAATCCGACAGGAAATCTCACTGGGGCAGCAGCGGAAACCCGAACATACGGGATGTGATTCACTAGCCCCGCTCTCTGGATTGGACCCATCCGAGATTCGACGTCATGCGGATCACTATCTTTCACAACTCGATCGGTTCCGAACGGATGAGCAACGAGTCACGGACAAGATGCCCACCAACTTCATGCACCTAGGATTAATCGCCACCCTGTTTCCCGGCGCCACGGTGATTCATTGTCGTCGCAACCCGATGGACGTATTTGTTTCCTGCTACTGCCAAAACTTGAATGCCCCGTTTTGCGATCTCGAACAATTGGTTGACTATCACCGTCAATACCGTCGCCTTATGGCGCACTGGGAACGTGTCTTACCGATCAACATCTACACGAACGATTATGAGTCGCTGGTGGCCGAGCCTGAGATGCACACCAGGGCATTGATCGAGCATTGCGGTTTGAAATGGAACGATGACTGCATGAGATTTCATGCCAATCATCGTGCCGTTCACACACCCAGCAAGTGGCAGGTCCGACAACCGATGTATCAGTCATCGGTTGAAAAGTGGAGACGGTTCGAAAAACACCTCGCACCGATCGCCGAACAGGTCTTCGCTGAAATGCAGCAGTCCGTTCACCGAAAGATTGCATGAGTTTTGAAGTTGCACTATTTAGCCCAGCAGGCGATACAGGAACTGCCGTCGGCGTTAGCCTCATCTATCTACATGGATTTG
>JAGQPO010000405.1 GCA_020426665.1 Planctomycetales bacterium | reverse complement strand
GTCCCTCGCTCACGCGTTCGGGTTACGAATAGTCAGTACACCACGCAAAATCGCTACTTCAAAACTCAGGCGTTCGGGCCTGTGAAAAGGCAGTGCCCCTCAATCGTCACCTGCGATCAAATCTGTCAAACGCTTGGCGGCGGCTTGGATGGAATGTCTTTCGCGGACACCGTTTGAACCTTCGACCGCCAGTTGGTTGCGCCGATTTTCGTCGATCTTTAGATTCACGATCGCGTCACAAATCGCATTGATGCTGTTCGGATCGACCAACACGCCGCCGCCCGTTGATCGGATCAATTCGCCGAACGCACCGTGGTCGGGCATCACGACCGGCGTTCCGGCTGCCAACGATTCCAAAATGAACAGACCTTTGGGATCTTCGTATTCGGTCGGGACACAGATCACATCCATGTCGCTTAGGAAACGTACCTTGCCATCCAGATCGGGGCTGCCGTGGTAGGTAAACCGCTCAGCCAGTCCGGCATCGTCCAGCCGTTTATTGATCGAATGCAGGTAGGCTTCGTTGCCATGCCCCAGCCAACCGGCGGCGTGAAGCGTGATGGTCGGATGGTCGGCGGCGATCCGTTCAAAGGCTTCGACCAATCGGTGCAACCCTTTCTCCGGCGCAATGCGAGCCAGGTAACCAAGCCGGAATGGTTTCCCCGGTTGTTGTTCGGTTTGTTGTTGCAACGGCTGTTCAAAAGTGGCCGACCGATTCGATGGGATCTTCTGAAACGGGGCCAAGTCGATTGAAAGAGGCGTGATCACAATTTTTTCGGCGGGGATTTCCAACAGCGCCGCCATCTTGGATCCGTAGAAGCGACTATTGACACAGAAGTAATCGACGAAGGGTACCAGGTCGGTGCACAGTTCGATGGCCGCACCGCGACTGGCCTGTGGCAGGTGGTCAAGAAAGATATCGTCGCCCTGCAGCATGACGATCAGTTTTGCGCTCGGCAAACGCTCGCGAAGTTGCGGCAGTCCGCCGCCGATCAGCAAGTTCGTCAAGACGACCGCGTCGGGTGCGATGTCATCAGCAATCCAGTGTGTCAGCCGTTCGAATTCTTCCGCCTGATTTCCCTTGGCGCCGCGCAGCATGGACACCGAAAGGTCGCCCAGCAGGGCCGGATCGGTCCCTCCGGCGCGACGAGTAGCCCAGCGGATCAGGGGTGGGAAATCCAGGATGCTGCGCATCGGCCGCGGCAAGAAACGCAGCCACGGCATTTGTTGCAGCAGATAGACGTGAATGCCGCCCAGGAAAACCCGATGCCCGGCGACGCTTTCTTCGTCGGTTCGGATCGGCGTGTAAACGGGCTGGAGGATGCAATCGACGCCGACCGACGCCATTGCGCGAGCAAGTGCATTGTCGTGCATGCAACTGCCACAGAACATTCCGGCGGCCCCTGCGGTCAAATACACAACTTTCATTCGTTTGGGCAGTCAAAGGTAAAAAACGACGAAAAAACGCTCGTTGTGACTATAGCGGGTCGTTTCTATACTCCGCCCTCGTCGACTGATATCGGGCGACAGATTGATCGACCGTGACCTCCAATTATTCGCAGTGGGACAGACTTTCGGTCTGTCGACATGCCACCGGATCGTATCCGCCCGCTAAAAGCCAAGAAAATGAACGCAAGTCCAGCTTCGCCACAACGCCAGTCTGCCCGCCCGCACGCACGTACGTCCGCCGAAATTCAGTCCATCGATCAGGCAACCGCTCCATATTACTGGGGAATCGACATCGGCGGGACGGGAATCAAACTGGGATTGGTCGACGAAAACGGCGATACGGTAGCTTATGAGAAGATCCCGACCCGCGAAGCCGAGGGTGCGGCAGCGGCGATGTATCGGATCGCGGATCTGGTCCGTGGGACAGAAATTCGATTAGGTGTCGTCGGTGAAGTGCCCCAGATCGGGTTGGGAGCACCGGGGCCGATGGATTTGCACAAGGGTTTGCTGGTCGCGCCACCTCAATTGCCGTCTTGGTGGGGGTTCCCAATTGTCCAACAATTGACGGATCTGTTGGACCGGCCGGTTGCCTTTTTGAATGATGCCAATGCGGCGGCCTTTGGCGAATTTTGGATCGGAACCGGTCGCGATTCGGATTCGATGATACTGTTGACCTTGGGGACCGGCGTCGGCGGTGGGATCATTGTTGATGGGGAACTGGTAAACGGTGTCAATAGTTTTGGCAGCGAGTGCGGACACATCCTGGTGGATTCCTCGCCGACCGCGCGTCTGTGCGTTTGGGGCGGCGGACGCGGTCAATTGGAGGCCTACGCCAGCGCGAGTGCTGTCGTCGGCAGGACACGTGATCGATTGACCGAAGGCGAACAAAGTTCGCTGAGCGGTTTGCTTGGCGGTGGGGATAGCGAGTTAACGGCGCGTCGAGTTTATGACGCCGCCGTCGCCGGAGATTCGCTGGCACTGGAAATCGTAGACGAAACGGCGCGATGGCTTGGCATCGGAATCACTTCCCTGGTCCATGCACTGGACCCGGGCGTCGTCACGCTAGGTGGTGCCATGAATTTTGGTGGCGAAGGATGCCCCATCGGGCGACGATTTCTAGACGGTATCGTTGCCGAGTTTAAGAGTCGCACGTTTGAAAACGTGTTTGATGGTACGTCAATTGCATTCGCTAACCTGGGTGCAGACGCGGGATACCTTGGACTGGCCGGGTACGCCCGAAAACAATCGTTAAAAAAATCATGACCAAATACATTCGAAACTTTTGCATCATCGCCCATATTGACCACGGAAAAAGCACGCTCGCCGATCGCTTACTGGAGGAAACCGGAACCGTCAGCTCGCGCGAGATGAAAGAGCAATTGCTGGACGATCTAGAATTGGAACGTCAGCGCGGCATCACGATCAAAGCCCGCGCGGTCGTGATGAAACTCAAACGTGGCAAAGACGAGTACGAATTGAATTTGATCGACACGCCGGGGCACGTCGATTTTCAATACGAAGTGTCGCGCTCGTTGGCATGCTGTGAAGGCGCGTTGTTGTTGGTCGATGCGTTCCAGGGCGTCGAGGCCCAAACGGTTGCCAACGCGTATGCCGCCATGGAACATGACCTGCACATCATTCCGGTGATCAACAAGATCGACTTGACGCACGCGCGACCGGATGAAGTCGCCGAAGAAATGATGCACTCGTTGGGAACCGACCCGGAAGATTGCGTTCGCGTCAGTGCGAAGACAGGACAGGGTGTCAAGGACCTGATCAATACAATCATCGATCGAGTTCCCGGACCAACCGGTGACCCGTCGGCGACTCTGCAGGCGATGGTGTTCGATTCGAACTACGACGATTACCGTGGCGCGATCACCTACGTTCGTTTGATGCAAGGCACCGTCCGGAAAGGACAGAAGATTCGTTTCCTTCGCGCCGGAACGACTCACGAGGTCGTCGAGATTGGCCAATTCGCTCCCCAGCGCGTGCCGTGTAACGAGTTGTCCGCCGGTCAGGTCGGCTATTTGATTTGCAACATCAAAAGCATTGGCGACGTCCATATCGGCGACACTGTCAGCATTGCCGGCGACAATCCGGCGCCGGCGCTGCCGGGTTACTCGCGTCCCAAGCGAATGGTGTACTGTGGACTGTTCCCCAGTGACGGCCAAAACTTCAGTGACCTCCGCGACGCGCTTGAACGATTGGCGGTGAACGACCCCAGTTTTGAATTTGAACCCGAAACCAGCGACGCACTCGGTTTCGGATTCCGCTGCGGATTCCTGGGGTTGCTGCACATGGAAATCGTCCAGCAGCGTCTGGAACAAGAGTCGAACGTCGATCTCGTGCAAACCGCGCCGAACGTGACCTACGAGGTCGTCAACAAACGGGGCGAGACGCTGATGATTCACAAGCCGCAAGACGTTCCCGAACCGGGCGATATCGAAGAGTTTCGTCAACCGATTGTTCGCTGCAACATCATTGTGCCCACCGAATTCATCGGCGCCGTGATGAAACTGTGTCAAGAACGACGCGGGATTCAGAAATCACAAGAGTATTTGGGGGCCCAGCGCGCCATGCTGACCTACGACATCCCGCTCGCCGAGGTCGTGTATGACTTGCACGACAAAATCAAAAGCTGCACGCGTGGTTACGGGACATTGGACTACGAAATGGTTGGATATGAAGCCGCCAACTTGTGTCGATTGGATTTTATGGTCAACGGAAAACGAGTCGACGCGCTGAGCGTGGTTTGCAACAAGGCCGATGCGGACCGACGCGGACGTGCGGTGGCAAAGAAATTGAAAAGCGAAATCGATCGGCACATGTTCGAAGTCGCCGTGCAAGCCGCAATCGGCAGCCGCGTGATCGCACGCGAAACGGTTCCCGCGATGCGGAAAAATGTGACCGCCAAGTGCTACGGCGGTGACATCACGCGGAAGCGAAAACTGTTGCAAAAGCAGAAAGAAGGTAAAAAGAGGATGAAAGCCGTTGGCAACGTTGAAATCAGCCAAAAGGCGTTCATGGCGGTGTTGAGCGAAGCCGAAGGCGGTTGAGAAGCCACCAGCAGTTTGACGAGCCACGGGCGGTGTAACACAGCGATCGCCCAGGCAATTAGAATCATCCAATGCGCGCCGGTGACTTTTGGCGCAGGATGATTTACCGGAGATGGCCCGAACGGCTGGGGAAGATCACGTATACCGCTACGCCAGTCGCGGCGCGCAGAAAGTGCAAAGCCCGAACGCTTGCGCGAATCGGCTGATATCAATCGAATGTCAGCCGTTTCGGGCAAATCCGATCGGGACTGGAAGTCTTCTATACCAAAACCGGCTGGTGATTTATGCGTTTGCTGATCGTGACGGCTCTGATCTGTTTTCCCCTCGGGCTGTTGGCGGCTGAAACAGATCAGAAAAAATCCGCACTCGACGTCATCGAAAGCAACCGCGGTGGGCGCCATTGGGCCGAACAACAGACGGCGCCCCCGCAGTCCCCCGCGGACTCGTTGGCCAAGATTAAAATCGAACCCGGATACGAGATCGCTTTGTTCGCCGCCGAACCGTTGGTGCGAGACCCGGTTGCGATCTGTTTCGATTCCGAGGGACGAATGTTTGCCGTCGAGTACGGCGACTATCCGATCGGCCCGGAAGAGGGCGGCGATCCGCTTTCGAAAATCGTGATGTTGGAGGATACGGACCACGACGGGGTCGCTGATAGACGCCACGTGTTTGCCGACAAGCTGGATTTTGCGCACAGCATGATGGCGTACAGGGGCGGCTTGCTGGTGGGAGCAAAGACCGAGGTCTTGTTCCTGAAAGACACCGACGATGACCATATCGCAGACGTTCGCGAAGTTTTGTTCGATGGATTCACACCGGCGCATCCCCAAATGCAAATCGGTAACCCTCGTTGGGGAATCGACAATTGGGTGTACATGAACTACGGACCGGGCGAGGTTAGTTCGTCGGCGGAGTCGGAGAAGAAGGTCACGCTGCCGAGAAAGGACTTTCGATTCAACCCGTTAACGATGGCGTTTGCCGCCGATAGTGGAATGGGACAATTTGGCAACACGGTTGATCGCTGGGGGAATCGATTCTATTGCACCAACCGCAACCCGATCATCACGTCTTTCTTGGCACCTGAGGTACTTGACCGCAATCCGTTCCACATCGTCGGCACACCGTATTACGACGTCGCGCCGTCGGGCGGCGATTCTCGGGTGTATCCCTTGGTCGAAATGAAAAGCAATTATCTTTCGCACGCCGGGACGCACACCTCGGCCTGTGGGACAACGGCGTACATCGGCGACCTGGGTGATGACTCGTTTCGCCAAAGTGTTTTTGTTTGCGAACCGATCGGTCACTTGGTGACACGGACGATCGTGTTGACCGACTCGTTGAAATTTAATTCCCGACGGGCGAGGGAGGACAGCGACTTTGTCGCTTCGTCGGACACATGGTTTCGCCCCTCGAGTTTGGCCACCGGTCCGGACGGCGCGTTGTATCTGGCGGACATGTATCGGTTGTGGGTCGAACATCCAAAGTTTCTGCCGCCTGAGATCGCAGCGAAGCTGGATTGGCGCGCCGGCGATGACCGTGGCCGCATCTATCGAATCACTCCCAGCGGTTCGCAACCGCGATCCTTTGCTCCCCCGGAAACGACACCTGACCGAGTCGGGCTGTTGGAAGATGCCAATGGATGGCGTCAATTCCTCGGGCAACGATTGTTGGTGGAGAACCAGGAGCATCAGTCCGTACCCGCGCTGCGCAACTTGTTATCCTCCGAATCCGCGACGACCCGCTTGCATGCGATTTGGACGTTGGATGGATTGTCGGATGTAATCGCATCGGATGTGATCCAGATGACATCCGATCCGAACGTGGAATGTCGAATCGCAGCCGTCCGGCTCGCGCGCGGGATGTTGGATAACGCAATGGTTCTTGATGCCGTCATCAACCGGGCGGATGACCCAAGTGTTCGAGTTCGCATGGAGGTGGCGTTGACCTTGTCGGCCGACGAGTCGGACAAGTCATTGGCGGTACTGACCCATTTGGCTGGACGTGACGGACGAGACCAGGCGTTTGCGGACGGATTGTTGACTTCATTAAAGAACCGAGCCGGCGCAGTCCTTGGCGGCGTAATCGACGATGACACGTTTCGTGCTCATGGAGATGTCGGGGGATTGGGACTGGTTCATCGGTTGGCATCGATTGTTGGAGCCCGAGGCGATCTTGACGAGCTGAAATCGGTTTTAAAAATGGTTGATCGCGAGGGTTCCGAGAATTGGTGGCGTTCAGCCGTGATCGCCGGAATCGGCAGCGGGCTACCGCGTTATCGCGGTGATCTGGGGCGTTTGACTCTTGCCAAACTGATCGCCAGCCCACCCCCGGAACTTGCCGAGGCAATCGAATCAGCCAAGGCGGTCTTCGATCGCAACCGAAGTATTGCAGGTGATTCGTCGCAATCGATTTCCGATCGCGTTGCCGCGGTTGAATTGTTGGCCTATCAGTCTTTCGACGCATCGGCGGAAATTTTTCGCACGCTATTGTCGACCGATCAACCGGTACAAATCCAAGAGGCCGGCATCGATGCGCTGCAGAAAAACGGTTCGACCGAGGCGGCCCAAATTGTACTGGACCGTTGGTCACAACTTGGACCGACGGTGCGCGGCACCGCGATCGATCTCCTGCTTCGCCGCACCGAGTCGACTCGCATGGCACTCGCGGCAATGCAGGCGGGGACGATGAGCCGATCGGCGCTGAACATCGACCAGCGAGTGCGATTATTAAAACACTCCGATGATCAATTACGGTCGATGGCGACAGATCTGTTCGGCGGTGTCGTGTCCAGCAATCGACAGCAAGTCGCCAAAGATTATGAAAAATCACTCGCCATGGAAGCGGACGTCGCCCACGGGCAACAGGTATTCACGCGAGTCTGTGCGGCCTGTCACCGCGTGGGTGGTCTGGGGCACCAAGCCGGACCTGATTTAAGTGATGTGAGGAACCGATCCAAAGCGGCGTTGCTGTACGATATTTTGGATCCGAATTCAAAAGTCGAACCGCAGTTCACGGCCTATTCCATCCTAACGCTGGACGGATCGGTGTTCACGGGGTTAATCGAATCGGAAACCGGCGAAGCGGTTGTGCTAAAGATGGCCGAGGGCAAAACCAAAACCATCGGCCGCGCGGAAATTGATCAGATGAAAGCGAGTGATGTTTCGCTGATGCCCGAAGGAGTCGAAAAAGACATCACTCCCGAGCAAATGGCGGACTTGTTGGCTTTCTTAAAGGGACAGTAGCGTGGTGTTGAACTGACGCGTCCTTCGGCGATGATCGCGGCACGCTGGTTACTAAGCACGTTGAGAGGTCGAGGGAAGAGAACTTGTGCCGCCCGCCGGGCTATCGCTGGCGTTGACGAAC
>JAGQPO010000404.1 GCA_020426665.1 Planctomycetales bacterium | reverse complement strand
ATGTCGCGATTATCATGGACGGCAACGGCAGGTGGGCTCAATCGCGAGGGATGCCGCGGATCGAAGGCCATCGTCGCGGCGTCAATACCGTTCGGATGGTCAGCGAAACCTGTACGGAACTTGGGATTGCGGCGGTGACGTTGTATTGCCTTTCGAGTGAAAACTGGAAACGCCCGAAAGAAGAACTTGAGTTCTTGATGCAACTGTTGCAGCAATACCTGGTCGAAGAACGCGAGTTGATTATGAAGCAGGGATTGCGGTTGAAAGTGATCGGACGCCGTGATCGTTTGCCAGACGGCGTCTTGGCGGAAATGGACACGACATTGAAAGTGTCGGCCGACAACCCGGGAACTCAATTGGTTTTGGCGATCGATTATGGCGGTCGTGATGAGATCGCGATGGCAACGCGTGCGATTTGCAAAGACGTCATTGCCGGACGGATGGACGTTTCCCAGATTGACGAAGAAACCATCACCAACAAGCTTTACACGGCGGGGCTTCCCGATGTCGATCTGATGATTCGAACGGGTGGCGAAATGCGTGTCAGTAACTTTCTTTTGTGGCAACTAAGTTATGCCGAGTTGTGGGTAACAGAAACGTGTTGGCCTGACTTCAGCAGGGCGGAATTCGAGTCAGCGCTGGAAAGTTTTGTTTCGCGCGATCGACGTTTTGGCGGGTTGTCGGTTGGACGATAAGGTAACCACGTATGCTTCGTGATCGCTTACGAACAAGCGCGATTTTAATTGTGATCGTGCTTGTCTTGCTGACGCTGGACTTTTCATTTCGCATCGATGGGGCCGATGGCATTTGGTTGCTGCCGTTGCTGTTGTTCTTTGCGGTGGGTACCGCATGGGAAATGGCGACCATGTTACAGGCCAACATTCAACCGATCCGCCGCGGCGTGGCCGTCGCCGGGGCCGCAACGATTTCGTTGTCGGCTGCGATCCCGTTTGCTTGGGCGTTTGTACCCGGTGGTTACCCGGCCAATTGTCCCGTCGGGCGATTGGGCTGGATCGTGCTGGCGGCGACAGCGGTGGTTTTTGCCGTGTTGATTTCGGAAATGCGGGACTATGGGAAATCATCAGACGAAATCGTCGGCATGACGGTGCGGCGAACCTGTGCGGCCGTTTATGTCTCGATGTATGTCGGATTGCCGATGGCGATGTTGATCGCACTTCGCAGCATGAATGCCGCGTCCAGTTCCGGCCGGTTCGGTTTGGCAGCCTTGGTGACCATGATCATTGTCACCAAAGTGGCCGATTCGGGGGCCTATTTTTCTGGACGAGCTTTAGGGCGACACAAGCTGATCCCCCGGCTTTCGCCTGGGAAGACCGTCGAAGGGGCGATCGGTGGCATCTTGGCATCGACGTTGGTCGCATATTTGTGCCTGGAGTTCCTGTTCGGCGCGATCGTCGGTTCGGCGGCGGGCGTTGGCGTCACAACGCCGCCAAACCCGACCGTGGTCAAAACCGGTTTATCCGCACTTTTGGCGGCTCCGTGGGCCGGTGCGATCGTTTTGGGGCCGACATTGGCGATCACCGGAATGGTGGGGGATCTCGCTGAATCCTTGTTTAAACGGGATTCCGGGGTCAAAGATAGCGGCAAATTGCTTCCCGGTTTGGGGGGTGTTTGGGATGTGACCGACTCGCTGATTGCCGCCAGCGTGCCAGCATTTTTCTGCTTCGCGGCAGGTGTTGGTGGGTAATAATGCGGTGGCTTCGCTCGGTGAAGTCTGTACGATTGTTTAAACAAACTAGGGCTCTGGTTGATCACGCATCGGCATTGCGGGTGCAAATGTGGTGAAAGGGACCAATCCAAATACATGGCCGCGGGGTCGGCCGATTTGAATGACTGAAGCTACATTAACGGTCTCTGCTCCGGACGAGCTTTTGCAGCTGTTTGGGCCGCGAGACCAACATTTACGTAAGTTGCGTCAGTTGTTCGATGTCACGATCACTCATCGCAATGGCCGGGTTCGAATCGCCGGAGAAAGCGATCGGGTTTCTGGGGCGATGCGGACGTTGGAAAAACTGCTGCACAAGGTCCAAAAACAAGGTGCGATCGGCAGCGAAGACGTGGAAACCGCCGCGGTCGAAGAAGGTGCGACGGTCGAGCCCGGCACCAAGGCCAAGGTTGCCAGTGGGGAAGACATCGCGATTCAGCATGCCGGTCGGCGCGTGCGGCCGCGGACCGAAGGCCAAGCCAAGTATGTGGAGGCAATTCGCGAATACGATTTGACGTTTGCGACAGGGCCGGCGGGGTGTGGAAAGACCTATCTGGCCGTTGCAACCGCAGTGGAAGCGTTAAAGGCAGGCCAAATTCGCAAGATTGTGCTGGTCCGGCCTGCCGTCGAAGCGGGCGAAAGTCTGGGGTTCTTGCCAGGCGACTTAAGGGCAAAGTTGAACCCTTATCTGCGTCCACTGTTAGATGCCTTGGGTGAAATGGTTGACTATGACCAGGCACGTGAGTTAATGGAGCAGGAAGTGATCGAAGTGATCCCGCTGGCGTACATGCGCGGGCGTACACTGAACGATGCATTCATTATTCTGGACGAAGCCCAAAACACCACAATTGCGCAGATGAAAATGTTTTTGACGCGTATGGGTGAACGCAGCAAAATGGTGGTCAGCGGTGACGCGACACAATTGGACCTGCCGCGAGGCGTGACGAGCGGATTGCGAGACGCATTGCGGCGACTAAACCGCATCAAGGCGATTGGAATTGTTAGACTGAGTGGCGAAGATATTGTGCGGCACCGATTGGTGCAGCGAATTGTCGAGGCATACGAGGCGACCGAGGACACCGTGACTACGTCGCGTCCCCGGCGCGGAAACGTCCGTGTCATCGGGGGCGACCTACCAACGCGTACCAGTGGCGAGGGAACTTTGGATCTTTAATCCGTTGATGGATTTTGATCCGCTGTGATGAACGGCCATAGTAAGAGTCGAACGAGCCAGGAGCGCATCGAATCGCTTGGCATCCCCAAGCCGAAGATGGTTCAGTGGTGGATCGACAGTGACAAAGCTGACTGGGCAGTCCGCATCTTGATCGGATTGTCGGCCGCGATCGCGTTGCTGATCGTGTGCAAGACATGGGAACCTCGATTCACGTATCGCAGCGGAATGATTCCGGTCCGCGACATCATCGCTCGCGTCAATTTCGAAGTCGAAAACGAGATCGAGACCGAGGCCAATCGGTTGCAAAAGGTTCGCGAGGTTCCGGTGTTTTACCGCAACCGGATGGCACCATTGGAGCAATTACGGGCGCGACTGAAGAACCGCCTGTTTGTCGTCCTGGACGCCCCTTCGATGAAGGAGATGAACGAAGAGGAGCGAAAGGCGTTCGAAGAATTCGCGTCGATCGAACCGGTCACGCCGGAATCGGCAAGCACCGACGGGCCGAGTGCCAACGAGCAGTTCGATGCGATGAAGGCGGTCTTTGGCAGTGATCCAGAGTTGGAAAAACTGGACACGGCTTTTAAAGATTTGAAACAGGACGTCTTTGAACACGGGCTGCTGCAATCGCTGAAGCACGAACCGGAACAGGGCAGCCAACGCCTGATCCGTGTTTACACGACCGAGCCGTCCGATGCGGTCGACGTGATTGTCGAAGACGTCCAGGTCGCGTTGATGCGTCCCAAGATCGAATCGATGTTGGCGGAGGAATTTCGATCGCTATTCGGCACCGAAATCCAAACGGATCAACATCGGTTGGTCGCACAAATGATCAGCGCGTGGATTGCCGCCAGGTTGCCCGAGTATGAAACATTAAACTACGACGACGAAGCCAGCGAGAAAGCCAGGGCGGAGATCGCAGCCAGCGTGCCTCCGGTGATGAAAAAGTTCTATGCCGGACAGACCGAATTGGCGGACGCCGGTGAGGCGTTGGACGAGAACGAATTGCGGTTGTTAAATCAGGAACACCTGCAATGGACCAAGTATCGCGGCGCGATCGATCGGATCTCCCGCGTCGTGGCGTATCTGGGAATGATTGTCGCACTGTATCTGTTGTGCGGCTCCTACATCGTGTTTGTCGATGATCGTTCATTGGTTCTCGATCGCGTCAAACTTTCCAAGATGTTGCTGTTGTTTGTGTGCACGATCGGAATCAGTTTTTGGGTCGCGAGCGACAAATACCGCAGCGAGTTGGCGCCGTTGGTAGTCGCTTCGATCATCACGGCGATCGTGTATGGTCGCGATTTAGCATTGTTATTGATGTCCGCTGCGATCATCAGTGTGACGTTGTTTTTGAACGAAAGTTTGAGCCACCTGGTGATGCTTGCTGCTGCGGTCACGACGGCAACCTTGTTGACCGGCCGGATTCGATCGCACAGTCATTTGTTGTTTGTCGGCGGCGTATCGGCTGCGGTGACGTTCTTAACCGTGGTCGGAGTCGGTTTTGTGACGACCGATACCGCGACCGTGGCAATCAGCGACGGCATGGGGATTGAGCAAAACATTCCGGGAACAAACACCTTTATGGAAGTCCTGGCTGCGTTGGTCCAGGAAGGGTTGCGTGCCGGCGCGTTCATCGTGATTTCTGCGGCAGCATTGACGCCGATTTTGCCGATGATCGAGAAAGCTTTTGGCGTACAAACCGATCTCAGCTTGCTGAGCCTTAGTGATGCCAGTCATCCGTTGTTGCGTCGTTTGGCCCAGCGTGCTCCGGGGACTTACAACCACAGCATCAACGTGGCCTCGATTGCTGAAGCCGCGGCCGACGCGATCGGCGCGAACGGATTGTTAGTTCGCGTGGGGGCGTATTTCCACGACATCGGCAAAATGTTCAAGCCGGAGTATTTCATTGAAAACCAAAGTGGCGTCAATCAACACGATTCGCTTCAACCGGCGATGAGCACGTTGGTGATCATTGCACACGTCAAAGACGGTGCCGATTTGGCCCGCAACCACCACTTGCCACAACCGTTGATCGACTTGATCATGCAGCACCACGGTACGACGTTGGTCGAGTATTTTTTCAACGAAGCGGCAAAGCGAAGCGAAGACAATCCGAACGAAAAGGAAGTCAGTGACAAAGATTTTCGTTATCCTGGACCGAAACCACAAACGTTGGAAGCGGCCGTGATGATGCTGGCCGATACGGTCGAAAGCGCCAGCCGAACACTGGTCGATCCGACCCCCGCTAGAATCCAAAACCTGGTTGACAGAATTGCCCAAAAGAAGATGGCAGACGGCCAGTTCGACGAATGTGGATTGACGTTCCAGCAATTGAATCTGGTACGCAAAAGTTTGGTAAAGTCCCTCACCGCGATCTATCACGCACGTGTCAAATATCCGAGCCAACAACCCGCTTAGACACGGGCAAGAAAACAGTAGCTGCTCCGTTGACAACAATGGTCCCTCATCGTTGAGCGAATCATTGAGAGGGCGGGAATGTGCCGAGGAGCCTGACCCGGACCCCGATCCGGAGCCTGGATCATCCCACTGTAAGGTGCGTGTCGAAGTTTTGTGGGACCCGACGGTCCTGGATTGGCGAGCCAGGTTGGGGCTTTCCCAAGACCGCATCGTCGAAGCCGTCAATGCGGCGGCAGAAGAACTGGGGTTTGTCGAAGGCAGCATCGGAGTCCGGATCACGGACGACGAATCGATACACGAAATCAATGCCCGACATCTGGCACATGACTATCCCACGGACGTGATCAGTTTTCCGTACTCAGAAGACGAATCAGTGATCGAAGGGGAACTGGTTGCGAGTGTCGAAACGGCCCAACAAAACGCCGTGGACGCCGGCTGGGGAACCGACAACGAATTGTTGCTGTATGTGATTCATGGCGTATTGCACATCGGCGGGCTGGACGACCACGACGATTTTGACCGAATCGAAATGCGGGCCGCCGAACGTGCGGTGTTGACGAAATTGGGCATTGATGCAGGACCGGCGGCGGAGGGACAGGCCGTTGAGTAACGCGTGGATTTTCTGGTTGGTTTCCGGTGCCGGATTGATGCTCAGCAGCATCGGCGGCCTGGGCGCTGAACTGTTGGACTCCTTTGCCGGCCGTTCGCTGGAAGCATTCTGCCGAATGAAGCGTCGACGCGAGCGGTTCGGTTCCGTGCTGGAACATCAGGACGCCGTGATTCGCGGCAGCGAATACTTGCGAATGATCGGGACCGTTTTGTTCTTGATCGGCGGAACCGCAGCCCTGATGATTTCCAGGCAAGAAGTCCAGGTTGTCGATCAGACCGTTCAGCAAGCTGCGGACCAGGTTGCGAGCCAAGTAACCGATCCGTTAACAGACCAGGCAGCCGGAATGACCGTCGGCGTTATCGATATTTTCGGAGCGTTATCGGCGTGGGTGATCCTGGCATTGATTTTAATGATGTTTATTCATTCGTGGTTACCCGAAGCGGTCACGCGATTCGCATCGGCTCCGGTGTTGTATTACACGTGGCCATTTTGGCGCTCGCTGTCGTCGGCGATGAATCCGTTTTCGATTCCCGGTGACGTGATCGAGGCGTTGACGGCGCGGCTGAGCGGACAGGATGAAAACGAAGACGACTCGGAAGAATTGCTGGAAGATGAAATTCGAACGATCGTTGCAGCGGGGACCAACAAAGGCATTTTTGGACCGGGCATTCGTGAGATGATCCAGAATGTGATGGATCTGAGTGATGACACCGTCGGCCACATCATGACTGTCCGCGGCGATGTTGACGCGGTCGAGGTTTGCGACAGCTGGCCTGAGGTGATGCGTCAGGTGATTGAATCCGGCCGCACTCGTTTGCCCGTCTACGATGGGACCTTGGACAACGTCGTTGGGGTGCTTTATGTCAAGGACTTGATGCCGGAGATTTCCGATGGCAAGACACCCTCGCGAAGTCTGTCGGAGATCATGCGTCATGCGTGGACCGTGCCGGTGGACCGCAGTGTCGAGTCAATCTTGAGAGAATTTTTACACAGCCGCAGCCACATGGCGATCGTCTTGGATGAGTTTCAACAGACGGCCGGCGTCGTCACGATCGAAGACGCGTTGGAAGAAATCGTTGGCGAAATCGTCGACGAATCCGATGAAGACGAAGAGACGCGGTTCGAAGTCATCGACGAAACAACCGTCATCGTTAGTGGTCGCGTGATGATCGATGACCTGAACGATCGGTTGCACTGGGAATTGCCCGAAAGCGACGACTATCAAACCATCGCGGGACTGGTGCTGAATAACCTGGGTGAAATCCCCGAAACGGGGGCCAGCTTTGAAATCGGAAATGCCTCGTTTTTGGTCCTTCAGGCGACGCGTCAAAAGATTGAAATGATGGAAGTTCGTTATCGGCCGGGACAACGGGTCGCGGTCTAACCGCCAAGAAGCCCCCGATTTGCAATTCAAAAACTCGGCCCACAGGGCGTTTCTTGCGCAAAATCCCCGATTCGCCACTACCGGTCATTACCTTTTGGTGGCCGATTTATAGAATTTGACGAAGTTTCCGAATCGGAACACTCGATACAACCCCTACAGTCCGTTCACTGGTCATGCACGCTGGCTGCTACACGCAGCGGAAAAGTGCGTTTTTCCATGCGGAACCGGGCCAGCCAGCGCTGGCCGGGACCTCATGAAACGGGCCAAGTTGGAATATGCCAACCTTGGACCGGACCAAGTTGTGCCGGAGGAGTCACCGCAGCGGTAGTGCGGTGGCAAGATAGTCGGAGCCGCCTGAAGACGCGAAAGATTCTGTTCATGACGACCACAAAAGATGTCAAATCTGTTTCCGGGATCACCGTGCGACTGGCCGGGGACTCGGGAGACGGGATGCAATTGCTGGGAACCCAGCTGACCAATACCAGCGCCCTGGCTGGCAACGATGTTGCGACGTTCCCGGATTTCCCCGCGGAAATTCGAGCACCCCGTGGAACGCGGGCCGGCGTG
>JAGQPO010000403.1 GCA_020426665.1 Planctomycetales bacterium | reverse complement strand
TCCGTCGTACAACTTTCACCCAATCGGTCGCCAGCAGAAAACACCAGGGCGTTCGGATGAAGTCGATCTCTCGACCGATTCCGAGCGCCCTTTTTTTGTCGGTGCATCAAATTTGAACCGTCCGAGTCCACACCAGATGCGGCATCGTCTATAGTCGATTTTCTTCCGATCGCTGTTTTCATTTCTCCAAAATCGCAACCATGACCCAGCCCAAAGTCCTGATCATTATCGGCGATGCTACCGAGACGTTAGACACGCTGTATCCCTACTATCGACTGATCGAAGCCGGTTTCAAACCAGTTGTAGCGGCGCCGGAAAAGCGGTTGTATCAATTGGTGATGCACGAAGTGAAACCGGGTTGGACGATCACCAAGGAATGGGAAGGTTATACGTTGCAAGCGGACGTCGCGTTTTCGGAAATTGACCCCGACGACTACTTGGGCATTCTGTTCAGTGGTGGACGGGCACCGGAGTACATTCGTTACGACGAAGATTTGGTACGAGTGACCAAACATTTCTTTGAACACAACAAACCGGTCGCCAGCGTCTGTCATGGCGTGGAAATCCCGGCTTATGCTGATTGTGTCCGCGGACGGCGAATGGCTACGGTTCCGAAATGTAAGTTTGATTTAGAGGTTTGTGGCGGGACGTTTGTCAACGAGCCTTGTGTCATCGACGGAAACCTGGTCAGTGGCAGAACGTTCCATGACAACGGTCACTACGTCGGGCCGTGGATCGATCTGTTGGAGAAAGCGAATCGGTCGGTCACCGTTTGATGGCACGTTCGGCAAGTCTGCTTGTTCTGGCGTTGATCGTTACCTGTTTATCAACCGGGAAGTCGGTCGCTGATGAACGACCCAATGTGGTGATGATCATCTCAGACGACCAAGGTTTCTCTGACTTTGGCTTTATGGGGAACCGGGTCGTTCAAACACCCCACCTTGATGCGTTGGCCGCCAGATCCGCCAGATTCACCAACGGCTATGTGCCCTCCAGCGTTTGCCGCCCGTCTTTGGTGACTCTGCTGACCGGGCTGTATCCGCATCAGCATGGCGTACATTTCAACCATCCGCCGCCGGGCTTTTCCAAACTGACCAAGACACTCAACCGGGATCAATACGATGCGGCGCGTCAATCGGCCAATGAATTGATTCGCGGTGTGGAAACCTTGCCCAGGCAATTGGCAGCCAGCGGTTACCGTTGTTTACAGACCGGAAAGTACTGGGAGGGGCATTGGAAGAACGCCGGTTTCACCCATGGAATGACGACGGGAAAACCGGTTTCCGGTGCAACGTATGGCAACAAGTTGTTGGACAACGGGGAATGGGTTGCCCACGGAAACGGCGACGCGGGGTTGGCGATCGGACGGCAGACAATGGCGCCGATTCATGAGTTTCTCGATCTGGCCGGTGAGGATCCGTTTTTCATCTGGTACGCACCATTTCTTCCGCATCTGCCCCACGACAGTCCCAGGCGTTTCTTTGAACTTTACGACGACTCGGTTCCCGATCACGATCGAGCCTATTATGCGGCGTGCAGCCAATTCGACGAAACGGTTGGCGAATTGATCAATCGGGTCCAGCAACACACAACACCGCGAAAGACGTTGTTCGTGTTTGTGGTTGACAACGGATTTCGGCCGGATGCGGATTCGCCGATGGCCGATGGATTCGGTTACAATTACACCAGGCGCAGTAAACGATCGCCGTTTGAGGATGGACTGCGGACGCCGATTTTGTTCGCCCTGTCTGGACAAACTCGCCCGGCGACACATCAAATGTTGTGCAGCAGCGTGGACATCATGCCGACGGTGCTGGAAGCCTGTCAAATCGATATCTCGCCAACCCTCAGCGGGCGCAGTCTATGGAAGACCGCAACGGCGCAGGGGACTCAGGAACCCCGACCGGTTTTCGGCGAAATCTATCCCGGTGATGCGAGTGTGTTGAATAATCCCTCGGCCGATATCGCATATCGGTGGGTTCGCGATGGTGATTTTAAATTGATCGTCCCCCATTTACGCGACGGAAAAGCGTGGGGTGACTATGTCAGAACGCCTGAACTATACAATCTTCGTGACGATCCGAAGGAGCAACGAAATTTGTTGGCTGATCCGGCGTCGCGGCAGACTGCAATCGAATTGCGGGCCAAATTGGATAAGTGGTGGTCGCCTAATTAAATCGGTGGCCGATCGACGAATGAGACCGGAACGAACGAACCTTGGATATTCTTCCCGTATCAATAACACGTGACGGCGAATCGGCAATCACGATCACGTGGACCGACGGACGCACGACCCGTTGGACGGCCAACCAGTTACGTTCGGCTTGTCCCTGTGCGACGTGCCGGGAAAAGAAGCGCTCGCGAGAGGAAGTCGACGAATCGGGTCGCAAGTCGCTGACGTTACCGGTGCTGTCCCCCGCCGAAGCCAGACCACTATCGATCACGTCGATGCGACCGGTGGGCACCTATGCCTACAACATAGCCTTCAGCGACGGTCATTCATCAGGTTTGTATCAATTGGAAATGCTCTATTCACCATGACGGCACTGTTAACCGATCTCTATCAGATCACGATGAGTCAGGGTTATTTTCGCGCTGGGATGCATGACCGTCGCGCCGTCTTTCATCTGTTCTTTCGTCGCGCGCCGTTTTCCGGCGAATATGCCGTGGCCGCTGGTCTTGAACCGGCAATCGATTGGCTGACCGGGTTGCGAATGGGCGATCAACAGATCGACTACTTGGCGGCGTTGACGGGCAACGATGGCGCGGCGTTGTTCGCCACCGATTTCTTAAGGTTCCTTCGAGACACGCCGATTACTTTGGACGTTGACGCGATGCCGGAGGGGACTTTGGCATTCGCGCACCAGCCGCTGTTGCGTGTGACCGGACCGCTATGGCAATGCCAATGGGTCGAAACGGCTCTGTTGAACATGATCAATTTTCAAACGCTGATTGCGACCAAGGCGTCACGCGTTTGCCAGGCCGCCGGAGACGACCCTGTTTTGGAATTCGGACTACGCAGAGCACAGGGCATCGATGGCGGACTGGCTGCATCGCGAGCCGCATATGTCGGCGGCTGTGCGGCGACAAGCAACGTCCAAGCCGGCTTGCAATTCGGCATCCCCGTCAAAGGAACTCATGCGCACAGCTGGGTCATGTCGTTCGATGACGAATTGACATCATTCCAGGCCTACGCCGACGCGATGCCAAACAACTGTGTCTTTCTGGTCGACACCTACGACACGATCCAGGGCGTTCGAAACGCAATCGAAGTCGGAACGGCTATTCGGCGCGAAGGCCATCAAATGGTCGGCATCCGTCTGGACTCAGGCGACTTAAGCGAACTCAGCCGTCAAGCCAGGAAGCTTCTGGACCAGGCGGGGTTCGAATCCGCTGCCATCGTCGCCAGTAATGATTTGGATGAACACGAGATTCAACGATTGAAAAACGACGGCGCGAAAATCGCGCTTTGGGGAGTCGGCACCAATCTTGTTACCGCACAGGACCAACCCGCTTTGGGAGGCGTTTACAAATTGGCGGCCATTCAGGACGAATCGGGAAAATGGGTGCCCAAGGTGAAACTGTCCGAACAGGAAATCAAGACATCCAACCCCGGGATCCAACAGGTCAGGCGGTTTCAGCGCGGTGACGAAATGGTAGGTGACATCATTTACAGCGAGCTGATCGGACCTCCGGGGGACGATGCAATGGGTCCACAGTGCAGTACCACGGACCTGCTGATTCCCGTCGTTCGCGATGGCCGACGCGTTCATCCCAGCGAACCACTGAGCCAGATCCGGGGTCGTGTTCAGGCGGGATTGAAAAGCTTGCCTGGCCAGACCAAGCGGATTGATTGTCCCAAACCGTATCCGGTTCGGCTGGAGCAGCGATTGTCGCAGCAGAAGATAGCGCTGATCACCGCGGTCGATAAAGGCGATTAACGGGGCTCAGGTTCACTTAAACGTCGCCGATCCGTCATTGTCGTCAATTCACGATTTCCACTCTGCCGTTTCTTGATGGTCTCGGATAGTCTCGTGGTAGCGAAATAACACGAATAATTGCGTCTAAATGTGATGATGGAATCCGAGAAAGAAGTGAATTTGTCCATGCAAGAACAGCCACTAACGGCTGAGATCGAGCCCGACTCGATCGAAACAGAAAAGGTCGACTCGCCAGTACCCGCCAACTCACCAGTACCCGCCAAAACGTCCGCCGACGAAAAGATTGAACTTGACGTAACGAATACGGCCGGAAACGCAGGCACAAACGAAGCCGAGTCGAAAACGAAATTGGATTCCAAAGCCGGCGGATTTGCCGCGTTATCACTACGCAGTCAGGTTTATGATGCGGTCGTCCGATCGGGCTACGACGAGCCGACTTCGGTTCAACAACAGGTCATCCCGTACATGTTGGCCGGCCGCGACGTGTTGGCACAATCTCAAACCGGGTCGGGCAAAACCGCTGCTTTCGCTTTACCGATTCTGTCGACGATCGACTCCAAGCAGCGAAGCGTTCAAACCTTGGTCCTGACGCCGACTCGCGAGTTGGCGATCCAAGTCGCCGAGTCGTTCGAAAAGTATGCGGAGAATCTGACCGGATTCAGCGTCTTGGCAATCTATGGCGGCCAGGATTACGAGCATCAATTTCGTGCCCTGCGCCGCGGCGTCGATGTCGTCGTCGGCACGCCCGGTCGTGTCATTGATCACATCAAACGCGGTACGCTGGATCTAAGCGAATTGCGTTGCGTCGTACTCGACGAAGCCGACGAGATGTTGAACATGGGATTCCTGGAAGATGTCGAATTTGTTCTCGAGCAAACCCCGCCCAATCGCCAGGTCACGTTGTTTTCCGCCACGATGCCCGGACCGATTCGTGCAATCGCAGACAAGTACCTTGTCGACCCGGCGTTGGTCACCATCCAAAAGAAACAGGTCACCGCTGAATCCATTCGTCAGCGAGCGGTGATCGTAGCGCCGAAAGAAAAAGCGGGTGCGTTGGCCCGATTCTTGGAGGCCGAAGCCACCGACGGTGTGATCGTTTTTACAAAGACAAAAGATTCCACCGTGCGATTGGCTGAACAACTGATTCGCTACGGATTCGCGGCAACGGCTCTAAACGGCGATATGCCGCAGAAGGTCCGAGAGCGAACGATCGAGCAACTCAAGGCGGGTGATTTGGATGTGTTGGTGGCGACCGACGTTGCCGCACGAGGTTTGGACGTCAGCCGAATCAGCCACGTCTTCAATTTTGATTTGCCGCACGATAGCGAATCTTACATTCACCGAATCGGGCGCACCGGGCGGGCCGGACGAAGCGGCGAAGCGATCATTTTTTTGACTCCGGCCCAGCGTCGGAAACTGGTCTTGATCGAACGCGCCACGAAGAAGTCGATCGAAGTGGTGTCGATCCCGTCGGCCGAGGACATCAACGCCAACCGCATCGCACAGTTTAAAAGCCGCATCACTGAAACGACCGCGGACAAGGACTTGACCTTCTTCAAGGATTTGATCGCCCAGTTCGCCGATGAGTCTGGCAAGCCGATGGAAATCATTGCCGCCGCGCTGGCGGAGATCGCACAAAACGGTCGCCCGTTTTTGCTAAAAGATCGACCACAACGTGCTCGCAGCGAAGACGATCCGGGTCGCAAGGGCAAACGTTCGCGGAACGAATTTGATGGCGGTGGTGAATTCGGACAACGTCCGCGATCTTTCGGTCCGCCAGAACAAGGAATGATCCGCTATCGCATCGAGGTCGGACGAAACGATGGGGTCGCCCCTCGAAACATCGTCGGAGCGGTAGCAAATGAAGCCGGCATCGAAAGTGATTTTATCGGTCCCATCAAGATCTATCCGCACTTCAGCACCGTCGATTTGCCCGAAGGGATGCCGAAGGACGTCTTTCAAACGCTGCAGAGAACTTGGGTCGCCGGAAAGCAATTGCGGATCCGTCCTGATCGTGGCGGACCAGGTGGATCGACTCGCGAAGGCGGTTTTCGAAAGGGTGGGAAACCCGGCGGCAAAAAAACCGGCGACAAGAAGCGTGGGAAATCCTTCGATGCGTTTAGCGCCTCTAGCACCGAGGGAAAACCAAAAAAGAAGAAGAAGAAAAAGCGAAAGGGCTGAGCCAAATCGCAGTTCGGGGGCTCGTGTTAGTTGCTGTCAAATCAAGCGCCAAGGGCGTTTTCGGCGGTTGCTGATCCGAAAAGCTTGCCCAGCGGGGCGAGTTGACCGCTCGCACGAGGATTTTGCGGTGGTTTTTCGCCGTTAATCCCCCACCAGGGGGTGCAGGTGGAGCGTTGTCGTGGATAGATTGGCGGGCGTCCAAAACGACGGAAACCCTCGCGGTTTCCATCGCCTTTGGACCCGTGATTAAAAACCAACTGATCTTTGAAAAGAAAGCTTCGAGATGTGCTTATTGGCCGTTCAGTATCAATTGGTCCCAGAAAGTCCCATCCTTGTCGCGGCGAATCGCGAGGAATACTTCGATCGACCCAGCTTAACGCCGTCGATTCAATCGGGGAAACCTCGCGTTCTATGTGGCGTTGACCAGAAGTCAGGTGGAACTTGGCTGGGAGTAAACCAAAACGGGCTGTTCGTCGGCGTTTGCAATCGAGCCACGGCAATGCCGTTGTTCGGTCAACGCTCGCGAGGCTCACTTGTGATGGACCTGCTTCGATGCACGAGCTCTGCCCGAGCATTGGACAAGGCGCTCGCCGAACTTGGTGAAACGCAATATGAGGGTTGTAACCTGATCATTGCAGATGCAAAAGCCGGCTTCGCGATCCACTCCGATCAACAGCAACAAGTTGTCGAATTGGAACCTGGATTGAACATCATCGGGGCACATAACTTAAATGACCCAGATGACGAACGCGTTCGAATGGCGCGACGTCTTTTGACTTTGCAAACTCTCGATTCGCCCGTCAAATTCTTGGCCGTTGCCAGCCGCGTGTTCGCCAGAGCACCGGTCGGACCGGGGCGACCCAGTATGGTGATCCGTAACCAAGATTATGGAACTGTCAGCAGTTCGTTGATCGCGCTCGGTGTGAAACCACGCGACGCGATCTATCAATTCAGCAACGGTGCACCAGACCAAAGCAAGTACGAAGATTGCTCTCCGATGTTGCGAGACATCCTTAGCCGAGGGCTTCGCGAGGCCCGCACCAAGGCGAAGGTGGGTGCCTGAGAATCGTTTCCAGATTTGCCACAGACTTTCTTCAAACGCGACCGGGATTCCGGTCGCGTTTTTTTTGCGTTCAAAACAGTTTGATAGATTCTTGACGGATTGATTCAAGTCGCCGCCAAACTTGTCTTTCAGTCAGTCTCTCGGATCCCTAGACTGCGACTGGAAACCCGATGTAGGCTCCACAATGGACGTGTGGTTATTTGAAAGCATTGGGGTCGAATGCTCGTAAAGGGAGTGCCACGGCATGGAAGCCGTTCGACGATGGAGTGCTGTATTGGCAGCACTTTCGATGGTAGCGTTTTTTGGTGATGCCGCGATTGCTTCCGAGCGGAATGCACGCTCCACCAATTTTCTTGTGCATGCACCGACCCAGGCGTTGGCCGAGGCGGTTGCCAAAAGCGCAGAAAAATACCGGGACGACCTTGCGATTTATTGGTTGGGCAAACGCTTGCCACCGTGGTCGACACCCTGTCCGATCGAAGTCGTCGCCGGTCCCCATTTGGCTGCCCAGGGGGCGACGACGTACAACCGATCGCCGGTGGGGAATTTCCAAATGAAAGTGATCGGGTCGGAAGAACGGATTCTCGATAGCGTGTTACCTCACGAAGTCACCCACACCGTCATGGCGACTCATTTTGGCCGTCCGCTGCCGCGATGGGCCGACGAAGGTATTTGCACCACTGTCGAACACGCCGCGGAGCGCGACAAGCACGAAGTCATGTTGCGTAACTATTTGAGCAATCGACGCGGGATTGCAATGAATCACCTGTTTTTACTGACCGAGTATCCAAGTGACATGTTGCCGATGTACGCCCAGGGCTATTCGGTCTGTCGATTTCTGATCAAACAATCCGGTCCCCGCCAATTCATTTCTTTCCTTGAAGATTACATGCGGACCCATTCGTGGACCGAAAATGTTCGCACCCATTATGGGTATGATTCACTCAGGGATCTGCAAGAAAGTTGGTTGGCCTGGGTTGCCCAAGGCAGCGGGTCGGTCGAAACGTTTGTATCCGGCCGCGGACGCGCCGGCGGATCAATCGCGGCAACCACGGTGGGATCGGCCGGCCCGATGGCAAACGCTGCAGATCCAGGCAATTTGGCGCTTAATGCGCCAGCGTCCATCAACGCGCCAAACTCCGACAACGGTGGATGGTATTTGCGACGATTGGAACAGACCGCCCAAGGCCAAATCGCGTCATCGGCGGATTCGCCAGGTGATCATTTAGCCGCCGAAATCCGCGATGCGCGGCCTGATTGGGGTCCTCCAAGCGTGATCCACAGCGCACCGTATTCGGCCTCGCAACCCCAAGCCGAACAAGGTTTTGGCCAGTCCACGCCAATGGCTTCGTCAGCCCGGTCCACGCCGATTTACCGTTAGCGCGGCAGCGCGAGCGGGATTTCGGCGTCCGAAACGCCGGGATAATGTTAGCTTTGCTTTAAAGAATACCGCCAAGACTTCCGCTAAAGCGAGTATTCTGCTATTTTCCGGGGCTCAACCGAGCCATATTTTCAGTTCAACGCATTTTGAAAACACTTTTCCGATGGCAAAACCACACCATAAACTAAAGAAGGCCAACCACGGTCAGCGACCTGCAAACGCGAAGGCCCGCAAGGCAAAACGCAAGAAGATCAAAACCTGAAATTGCAGGCAACTCTGAAAATCAGAGACGGTAGCAATGGCCAAGACAGACTTCATCGTTGACCTTTCGTTGCTCAGTGGCGACGAGCCGGTAGCAGACATTGACGAGATTCGTCAATTCAATCCGCAGCGGCATGAAATGGAGCACCTGACCGGCATCCTGTATGAGGACGTCGATACATTAAGATGCGCCGGTTACAAAGACGTTGGCCACTCCGAATTCTGGTGCCGCGGACATATGCCGGGGATGCCCGTCATGCCCGGTGTCATCCAACTGGAAGCGGTCGCACAACTTTCAAGTTTCTTTGCACAGAAGCATGATTTGCTGGGTGCCGAAATGGTCGGATTTGGCGGGGTTGATAGCGCCCGATTCCGCGATGTCGTCGTGCCAGGCGACCGATTGATTCTGATGATCCGATTAACCAAAGCGCGGCGCGGTCGAATGATCGTTGCGGAGTTTCAAGGTGTCGTCGGTGAAAAACTTGTCGTCGACGGAACGATCTTGGGAATTCCCTTGCCGGTGCAATCGGTTCGGGATCATCTTGCATCGCGCGCTGCCCAAAATGTGCTCTGATCACGATCGTGATTGATCCAGATCAGGCCGCTTCGGACCAACCGGAACCGGAACCCCCATTTCCGTCTCAAGGTCGACTCGCAGCAATCGATTTCGGAACCGTTCGCGTCGGAGTTGCCGTTTGCGACCCGGATCGCATCTTGGCCAGCCCGGTTGAAGTTTATCAGGTTCGCGACGAGGCTCGCGATGCGGAGTATTTTCGACAACTGGCCAGACAGGAACGACTGGCGGGATTTGTCGTCGGTCTGCCGATCCACTGTGACGGCGGTGAAAGCGAAAAAAGCAAACAGTGCCGCGCATTCGCGAGGTGGTTGCGCGATCAAACCAACTTGCCTGTACGGCTGTTTGACGAACGATTTAGCACTGCGGCCGCTAAAGAACGACTTTCTGGTGGTCGCCTGAGCCGGGCAAAAAAGAAGAAGCAACTTGACGCCGTTGCTGCACTTGTTTTGCTGGAGGCATTCTTGGAGGCGTGTCGCTATCACGGATCGTTGGTCGGACAATCGATCAACGAACAACCCACGGGCGGGGAATCATTAGATTAACCCCGCTGATTAACGCGACACGATCCGATCCCAAGTCCTGTTCACCTGGTAGTGGGCTTCGCACCAGTGGATTCTGGCCCCGTTTCCGGTTGCCCGCGAAGTCTCCACGTTCACGTTTGACAACACTACGCGGCTTCGGCAAACAACGTTTCGATTAGGTTTTCAAAACGACGGTTGGCTTCTTTTCGACGCGCCCGACGCTCCGAATTCGACCATGCCGCACGAATGTCACGGACGCGACGCATGATCTCGGCATCAGACAGGATGACGTCCTGATCGACCGTCTCATTTTGAGTGGACGGTAGCAATTCCAAGACGTCGGTGTTGCAAACTGCATTAGTCATGTTCAATCCCTCGTAAAGAAAAGGGCTGGTGCGTTTGAGCGCATCAACAGTGAGTTTCCTGTGTTTCGCTTGATCGAACGAGATTGACCAACCGAAACCGTTTCTGCCGGATCTGTTTGATCTGACGAATATTCCGTTGTGCATTCTCCGTGCCAATCAGCTGTTTAGAAACAAAAAGTTGTCGGTAGTTCGCAGAAAACCGGCAAACTTAGCGAAAATCGATGTGTATCAGCTCCATTCACCCTGCAAACCCGGTCGACTCGGTTTGATCAGGGCGTGATTCAGGGAGCAACCTTTCAAAGAATTGAAAATTCTTCCACTGCCGCTCTGGCAGCATCATCACCGCGAAATCGTCGATTTCAGTGGTTCCCGACAACGTTTCAACCAACCTTCTCATTTGGTTCTGGTCGCAATGACCGCGGATCTCGACATATTGGATGGTCTCCGACGCGTCATAAATCATTCCTACGACTTGGTGATTTTTTCCAGCCCAGGCGAAGGAACCATCCGGTTCCACCAGGACGGTCGGCAGAAAATTGGCCAATCGTTGTGCAGCTGACTCAAAACTGGTCAGAATCGGCTTTGTTTCCAACCAGCTCGCGTCATTGGCCTGGGCATCGGGCCCGTAAAGGTGAAGATGAAACGTTTCGTGACGCATCAGCGAAGGCAATTTTGAGATGAAGATATGGGTTGATGCCGATGCGACGCCGCGACCGGTCAAGGAAATCATTTTTCGTGCATCGGATCGTTTGGGAATCGAGACCATTTTGGTGGCCAATTCGCCCCAGACGATTCCCAAGTCGGCTCGACACGTGCGGTCGGTTGTCGTCCATCAGGGGGCTAACGTGGCTGACCAATACATCGTTGTCCACAGCCAACCGGGTGATTTAGCCGTTACGGCGGATATTCCTTTGGCGGCTCAACTGGTCGACGGCAGGGTCGCCGTGATCGATCCACGCGGCGATGTGTACAACGATTCCAACATCGCGTCGCGACTTTCAATGCGAAATTTCTTGGATCATTTACGTGGCACCGGTACAGAAACGGGGGGCGCCGCCCCCTATGGCCCGAAGGAGACAAAGGCGTTTGCGTCTTCGTTTGATCGGCTGTTAACAAAGCTTGTGAAAGAACAGGC
>JAGQPO010000402.1 GCA_020426665.1 Planctomycetales bacterium | reverse complement strand
GTCAGTACCCGTCTGACGCAGCGTCTTTTAAGAATGTTCTTCCAAACGAACCAGAATTGCCTGAGACTTATCGATGACGCGAACGAATTTTTTGCCTTACGTATTTCTGATTGCCCTGATCGCTGGTTGTGGCCAAGAGCAAAATCGAACCGTGACCGACGGCGCCGATAAGCAGGCGATTGCCGATTACGAAGCCGAACTCGCCAAAGTCACGGGCCAGGATATTGAAAACCACGACGAATAGGCTCAACTCGCGGCATTTTCGTCTGATTCCAGCCGTAGCGGGAGTCGTCAAGTCTTTCGACCGCACTCAGGAATTGTCGAAAGTCGTGGCGACTTCCGCTACGGTCCCAACCCTGGAATTAGGCTTTGACGCACCACTAGCCCTTGTTCTTCGCCGTCATGACTTGAAAGATCAGATTGGACCGTTGGATGTCGATGCCGAACAAGTTGCGAAGCCGCTCGACAAAATGCTTCTCGGCCTCGTCAACCGTACGATCAGCAAGCACAACATCCACTGCGTTGATGTACGCCGTTTCAACCAAATCGGGAGGAATTGCGACAACTGCTTTGGCCACAAATTCGTCGACGCCGCTTCGATCCAATTCACTCGCTAGCCGATCCATCATCGAACCAAACTGGGACGGCGACAATTCCGCATACAAGTTCATCCTGCACAGAAGTGTCGTCAAACAACTCATCTCCTCCTCGGCAATATGACCGTCGCTTGCCGATGCCGCGAGCATGATGGCAGCAAATCCGTCCTGTAGCCCATCAATGGACGCATCAGCGAATTCGTCATCAAAAAAATCGTTATCGCTTGACATCATTTTGTGTAACCGAACGCCGGTCAGCCTCTGTTCTTTATCGTGATGATTTCCATGATTTGATCCGCCGTCGTCGGATCGATGTTCAGTTCGTCACGCAAGGATTCGATGAACTTCTTTTCACTTTCCTCAAAGATGCCATCGGCTAATACGATATTGCATGCGTTCGCATAGGCGGTTTCACGAAGGTCTGCCGGCAAAGCGGAAACACACTGGTCAAGATAGACGTCGAAGCCGACCTGCTGCATCGCTTTTCGAGCGTTATCGATGGTCCTGTCGCACTTGACACCGTCATATCCATCGTACAAATCCATCCGCGACAAACAGGGAATCAGCCCCTGGATTTCGACCTCTGCGACATCACCGTCACATAGGCAAGCACCGAATAAAATTCCGGCGAATGCTTCCTGTGGCGTCAAGGTTCTTTGTGGAGGAGCGCCAAAAATGAATTGAAAGATATTTGCCAAGGTCGTCTACCCGCTGATTTGCGTGGTCGTCACGGAGCCCAAAGGTTTAACGAGTACGCTTCATTATTGGATCGCGAGCGGTCTCGAGCATCCACATCAACGGACTCGCCAATGTACCACTCTTTAACTGGGCCGTGTCACCGTCCTTCGTTCGGCGCAGAAGAATAGGGCTCGCTGCGAAGTATTGGATATTCTCAAATTTCGATTCCAGGAAATGGGTCAGCCCTGTACCGCCCCAATTATCAATGTACCGACGAATATGCTTGCTGATCGCTATCGGATCGCCGCCAAGTTGCTCGGGACGAAGTAATCGATGAAGTTTTCCGAGGTCCGTTTTGGTCACAATCACGGCAAACGGAGTCTTGATTCGGCGATTCGGATCCAAACCAAAATGACGCTGCATTCCGATAATGAATCGCTCAACGACATCAACCAGATCCTCCTGGGTGATTCTTGTATCCAGATTTAGTTCCCTTAATTTGTCACCATATCGCTCGTGGAGTAGCGGCAGGCTGAACGGATCTACGATGATGACGCCTCCGGTAATATTCTTGAACTGGTATTGTGCGGCGAGTTTGTCCGAGGTCAAGAAAATCTCGCCAGCCGCATCGAAGAAGTAAACCTGCTGCAAAAACTTTCCGTCGGCAGACTCAAAAACGGCATTGAAAGCCGGTGGCTTTTCACTGATCGTCTTTCTCGTGCTACCGGTCTGGGTGATGTACTTCTTTTCCTCCTGGAAGAACCTCTCGCTCATCTTGTCATTGAATCGTCCCTTCAAGAGAAATCTCGGGGCAATGTAGCTCCACATCGCTTGCATCGCGGCGATCATAAATCCCGTTTTCCCCGATGACGGCGGACCAATGATGCAAATCACACTGGTATAGCTACGTGTTTCCACGCTTGCATCCAGATCCTTGTGGCAACCTTCATGCGGGCATCGAGCTCGCAGATTGTGACGGTCGCCAAGAAAACTGCATGACAACTTTTGCCCGCATCGACATTGGTGCTTTAAAATTCCGAACGAAGACGGCTGAAGATTCCCGTGCCACCTTGAGCACGACGAACACTGATACTCAACGCGATGAATCCGGTTTCCACAGTACTTGCAAACCGTTGTCCATCCGTGAAAGGCGACATAGCATTTTTCCGCAAGCGAAACGCACAGATAGCCGGTCATGATGAACATCCCGACGAAGCAGACGATGATGAAGTGGATTGGGACGATAATCATCCAGACGATCATCGGAGCAACACACAGCGCCGCAAACGCTTGCAAAGCATCAAACCCTCGCATTGCCAAACTGTCATATTCCCCGATGCCGTCCCAAAGCTCCTTTGCCGCGGCAACGTTCAACGAATGCGCCTCTTTGGACGTTGCAAACATGTCCCGATAGGCTTTTCCTAGCCAATAATGCTTGATCGCAGGAGGGGTTGGTGTGCTGGACATTGTTATGGCTTCTCAAACTGTACGTTCTTCTTAAATGCGGTTGCGTAGTTGACGACCGCTCGGTAGCCACCCAAAGCGAGAAACACAATGATTAAAACGCTAGAGCCGTGGAGCCATAGGTATTGAACTAGCGGCCAGACATAGTTGACGATCAACCAATACAGCAGGCCGATCGCGGCGAGGCCGAGAATCAGATAACTGCAACCTTCGGTTGACTCTTTTGACATTGTTTATCGCCTCGCTTTACCAACGAATACCCAGCGCCCGAGTGAGACGAGGAAGTAGCTTGCCACGAGACTGTTGGATCCCGCTACATCGCACTTTCCAATCACCAAGGCGCGTGTCGTCATTTTCCAAATCAGATGCCACAGAATCGCTCACGATCTGGAACATCTGATTGGAGAGATTTTTGAGCCAGCCATTCAATTCGCTTTCGGCAAAAGCCGTTTCGGATTCACCGGTTGCGTGTTCCGAGTCGCAACCGATTGCGGCCAGCGCAAACGCGGTTGCCGCTGCCTGGGGTAGATTTACCATGGCGCGGCTTCGGACATAGGCTTTATATGAATCAAACATGGAATCCTGGTCACATACATTTTTACACCAAACCAGTGTCTTCCAGTGCTCTTCTGCCGATGTGCTCTTCGGGATCAGTGCTTGCAGTAGCGATGTCGCGACGGATGAATAATGCTTAGACTCTAGCTCTACGTCGATTGCCTTCCACGCAGTCGTCGCTTCCGAAACAGAATCAAACGCGCCGGAGTTGTGCAGGAATGTTCTGACCCGCGAATGAGGAGGAGGCATGTGCCCCAGCGCACTTGCAATCTTATCCATCGCTTCGGCAAGTTCACGTTTATCGCGGTCAACCGGGTGCAGGGAAATGATGGGATCTAAATGAGCCATCACCTGGTCACGCGTCGTCTGATTGAGCCGCTGGAAGCGCGATTGTCTCTTGATCACCCATGCGGCAATTTCGGTCTTGGAATCGGGCTCTGCGTCTTGCCAGACGCAGCGGAGCACCTCGCCAATTTCTTCGGAGAACTCTGTGTCAATGCTCCCCTCCAATTCCTGTAGATATGTCAGGAACTCTCCGATGTGTTTATCAGCCGATCGACGGCGATAATCCGACTCGGCGAGCAGGATATGGAACGCCTTACGATTTAAAAGTTCCGCGCGAATCGCCGATCGCCGTTTTGCGTTCGAACGATCAAGCAGCCCACTCAGAGCAATCCCAACCTGCCTGACACTGCCTGGAGGAAAGCGATCACCCGAAAGCTCGACACACAACGACGCACACACGTCCGAATCCGAGCCCTGTAGACATTCAAAGATCGACGCCACAACATTTTTAAAACCAACGCGATCAACGGTGCCCGCTGCGATTTCCAAAAAGTTTTCATGGAGCCATGGATCAGCGATTCCGCATCGCTTGAGCCGACCGCTGATGAACTGCAATACCAGCGGCGCGGTACCATTTTCGATCGACATTGAAACCAGGTTCGCGAGGTCTGAAATTTGGCCGTCGGTGAAGGGAGTCGGCGCCGTTCCTCGTATCGCGCAGAGTGATGCATCCAGTTGCGTCCAACAACCGGAGGTTGATTTTAATTCCGACCAAAGCATTCGTTCGACGCAGTCGGACAATTCTGCACGCGCATCGCTAGCCAGTTTCCCTACATTCTCTACCAAACATTCCGCGACCGACACGCGATGCTCAGATGAATACGATTCATTTGCCCTGTCGATACCACGAATCACCCGGTCGACGATATCGGCTTGGTCGAATCGACCCTGTACGGCGAGTTCAATCGCGGTGCGAACTACAGACGGCGTCACGTCGGAAACGCCGATATATAGCGATTTGTAACATGCGAACAAAGTCTCCAGTTCGTCGCGTCCGATTCGACGATCCAGGTCGGCTGCAAATTCAATAAAGGAATTTAAACTCTCTGGCTGGTGAAGAAATGCATCAGCCGCGTTGGTCGCGTACGAGTCAGGTTGCTGCGGAAGCGATGAATACTTCTGTGAAATGAAGTCGAATACATAGGCCTCACGCTGGGAAACAGAATCCGACAGATCAAAATCGCTATTCCCGGTCGTGCATTGAATATCATAGGAAGCGGATAACGAGTTTGAAAATGTCGAAAACTCGATCGCGGGCGAGACGTTGGGGGGAAAAAGTTTTGTCAACGCCGCTATCCAGTTCGCCGCATTTGCCGCATCATCGGCAATTACAACGGGGCGATTCTCGATGCGGGACAGAATGACAGCATGCAGAATCGAAGGCAGTTGCTGAACAAACTCGGGGCGAGATTCAATGAACTTCGCCAGTTGAGTGAATGTCAACGATTCCTTCGCGATGTCGCTTAGGCAGATATCATCTAACTGGGGAGGGTCGTCGCTGACCGTGTCGACCCAGCCCGGATACCGTAGCCAATCGATTGGATAAGAATTCAGATCCTCGATCGGAACCAATAACGAATGAGCAATAAAATTGCCATGTCGACCCGAATAGTCCGCGCCGACATAGGTCAGACGCGAGAATGCCGACCTTCCGCTTTCGAATTTGGTGTACCGAAATGCGACGGGACAAAGTTCATTCAGTTCCGCTTTGGACGCATGCACCGGAAGTTCGGGCGGATCGTATCCGCTTAACGATTCTGCCTCCTCGCGTTGTGTGGTGGTGACACTTGGACTGATCGCCTGGGTTTGCAGCCCGGGCCCATTGCCCAACCCTTTTCGACATGATGTATAGACTAACTGACCCAGGTTTACATTGGTGTCCATGTTCAATCACGTCGTCACTTGAGGAATTGCAGCTTATGGAGAATCCAAAGAAATGGGTCTTCGACACGTCTCGGTCGCGGGGCGTGGGGAAGCGTTTGGTCGCTTCGTTTCTTGCAGCCCAATGCGCTCACGCCGAAAAAGCTTACGGTACGAAACCAGCTACGAAGATCCTTCACTAATTGGCTTTGTTCCAACGATTCCAGTAGCGACTCGATTTCATCGCTGATCACTGTGCTTTCGTGTGGATCATATCCAGAGAGCGAGCGTGACGTCCGCACCGTTGCGGCTGGATCGACCAGGTCTTCGATTTCGTCAAACTTAGAAAATGCGACGGCAATTGGTGTTTGAATCAAGGGGATGCGTCCCGACTTGTCCGCCGTCATGCCAAGCCCGTTGCGAATCAGTCTGGCCGTTCGCGCGAGCAGGTCGCGTGTTTCGATGATTTCTTCTCGCGGGTCCGTGGATAATTTCTCTCGCACGGCCGGAAGCTGTCGCGGATCGAGAAGCAGAATGACACCCGCCGAGCAACAGATGTAACGATTGACCGTCGCCATCGTCGCCTCCGAATTCAAGTCTTCGCCTGCGGTGTCGAAGAAAACCAGCAAGATCGTTCTCTTGATCGCCTTTCGTCCCCGCCAATCCGTCCCCATGAATTGGAGGTTAAAGAGCATCGGGATTCGCATTTCCTCGTCTGTCTTTGCCGACCTGGAAATGTTCAGCGACACCCGCCGGTTGTAAAGCGGTTCCTTGAAGCTTTTGTTGTATCGATTGATCGTGTAATCGTTGACTGCGGACAGCGTGAATTGAAGCGCCGGCCCCACCGCATCACGCAGTTCTTTGACCAGCGTCGCAATGTAGTGGCTCTTGCCAGCGTTCTTTGCGCCGATGATCGCGATAATGGCGTTTTCGCATTTACCGTAACTGGGAGGCAGCGGCGCATGACAGGCGGGACAAATGCGATCATCCGTCGGTCGTTTGCAAGCGTCACATTTTTTCCGGCGAAACAGCGAGCCTCCGGGGCTAAGAACCTTACCCTGTTTTCCACCACCGGCAAGTTTCGACCACTGTCTCTTCAGCAATACGTCAACCTCTTTGCCGGGGCAGGTTAAATTGCTGCATCGGTATGGCGCCCTGCTGATTTTGAACTGTTCAAAACAGTATGGACACGTTTGTGTTGCGTCGCGAGGATTTCCGGTGCGAATCATGGGAGGACGTATCTCTAGATCAGAATCAACTGTTCCCTGCTTCCAGGAACAAGGCGTATGTCAGGATAATGAGTCGGGTGTCGGAGAAACAACTTTAGATACAACTTGTCGACGAATCCGCTGCCCTCGGGGATCGGCAAGTCATGCCGCGTTCCTTTGAGAATCACTTCATTAAACTCGGCGATCGTTTCACCATCGGTAATGTTCGTCGGTAATCGATCGGGTCTACCGATGATGACCAGATCGTTCAACGTTGTCGTGATTGCTCGATCCCACGCAAGTTCGATCCTGGAATTGTATTTCGAATACCACGTTTTCTTTTTCGAGACGACTCGATATCGAATTCTCGTTTCCTCGCCGAGCGATTCGGTGACCGATACGCCTTTCGAATAAGCCGAATCGCCAGACGCTTTGGACTGGACGACAATCAGATAAACCTGTGTCTTTGCATAGGTCAGGCTGTAGGCGTTTCCGTTTCGTTCATATGCCCCACGCATCACGTCGTTCGTGGACAGTTTCTTGTTGTCAATGACTCGGACGGTGGAGACACGAACTTCGTCAATGCCTTTCGGCCAATCCCATGTCAAATCGATTCGGCCCGGAGCCTTTCGATGCGAACGAAGGTTTGTGACTTCGGGTACGTCGATGACGTGGGCACACTTGCCAACGATCGCAGTCGAGCCTTCCACGGTGATAGGCACGACATAAGCTTGACGCGTATTCGGAATTTTCGCTTTTGCTTTATCAGCACCGACCGTCGTCAATCTGCCGCCGATGGTTTTGGCCTCGGAAGCACTGATAACATCCCCTTCGTGAAACTTGGGGGGCTGTGTGCTGATCCGAATCTCAACGCGTCCTACCGCCGGCGGAGCCCAGCGAATATTAATGCACTCGCCATCAATCTCGGCAACGAAATCTTTGACAGGATCGGGTTTGCTCGCAACGATGACATCGACGGTTCGTTTCGTTCCACGCACGGCTCCGGCTTCACCTGTATCCGGATGATCATACAGCGGCACAACCGAATAAGAATACGTTTCACCAATCGTTAGGTTGGATTCGGAAAACTCGTTTCCGGCGATCGTCTTTACAACGTTTCCTGGATTCCGCGTTACCGCTGCTTCATAGGATCCATGCGGCAGCTTCCACACGACACAGGCCTCGCCGTCGATCGCGGTTGCAGTAAGCCCAGTCACCCTGCCAGGTCGCAGAACGGCTTTCGACGTCGCCACATCAGTCGATCGAACGGTACCCCGGACGGCATAGACCGCGTAATAATAAACCCGTCCTTCGTCGGCCGTCGCGTCGTCAAAGCTGGTGCCCGACACCTTTGCCAGTGCTTCGCCATCGGCTTTGTTTTTCGCCGGCGTGCCTTCACTTCGCGTCACGACGTATTGAGTATCGCTTCGTTTTTTCGGAACCTCCCAAGTGATACGATTGTGGCTGGCAACGCATTCCACTTGCAGCCCATGCGGTGCGACGGGCGGAATTTTTTCGAGGGCGATTCTTACTTCGTCAAAGTCGTCACAGAGGGCAATGGATTCACAAAACTTGTCGACCGCCTCGTCAATTCTTCCATCGGATAACAAACTGGCTGCACGTTGATGTGACTTCCGCGCGGCATCCAATCCACTTGTGATCTGATGGATGATCGATTGCCCGACCTGTATGCCCTCGGCAGTCAGCTGTGCGGCAAGCCGTTCGGCTCCAAAAAGGCGTCTTGCCGCTACCAATTCGTCCAGCCTTTTTCGGTCGTTCCTTTCCTTTTTTTGCCGATCTTGTTCGGCCGCCGTTTTCCTGGCAATCACCTGCTCAAGCTTGGCGACAGCGATTTTTGCTTCGTCAAAATCTTCGCTAATCGCAATGGATTCATGCAGCTTCTGAACCGCCTCCTGGTCTTTCCCTTCCGCAATCAAATCGGCCGCCTGTTGTCTGGCCTTCTTCGATGCGATCAGACCTCGGGCAATCTGCTGCAACGTTGACAATCCGATACTTAGACCGTCGACTTTCAACTGCTGTGCATATCGGTCCGCTTCAAACAGTAGTCGCGCGGCAACCAATCGGTCCAATCTGTCGACGCATTCTTGCTCCCTTTTCCGTCGTTCGTGTTCCGCCGCGACTCGTTCGCGACGTGTTCGTTTGGCGTCTCCTATGATGTCCAACGCGACTTGATAGTCCGGCCAGATTTCAAGAATTTTGGCACCGATTACTTCCGCCTCGCGCAGCGCCACGTCGTCGTGGCTGCTCAAATGACGTTTTGCCTGTCGCACCAATTCGTCGACATAGGGGGCATCTCCCGTGGTGCAACCACAATGGGGGCAACATTCGCTTTCGGTCGCGACTTCTGCTCTGCAACCACGATTTGGACACGGGATCCGAAGCGACTTTCCGCAGTCGTGGCATTTCGTTTGTCCAGCATTCTTGGCGAGCGTGCCACAATATCCGCAAGTCAAAAGATCCGCCAGCGAAAACCCCGAGCTGACGACCAGCGTCCAACCTTTCGTTCGGCCAACCCATTCCTTGATGTATCGTAACGTGCGGTCGGCTGTGACATTGGGAAGGTGTGCCTCTCGAACGATGTCATTGAGAGCCTCTTCGGTCAACATTTTCGACTTTCCCGCACGAAGCTTGATGAAGCTGTCGATGGTCTTCAATTCGCGGTCGTCTAGGTAGTTGTCATATCGCTCCTTGTTGCCGGGGTCATGTAGATGGGTTTTCACGTGACCGAGCAATGCACTCCAAACCTTGTGCTTGTCGTCACCACGAACCATTTTTCCAAGCTCGGCCTTCTTTGTTTCGTAGACGGTTTTTAGCAACTCCTGACTTGACTTCTTGCTTGTCCCATTCCCCAGGAAATCGTACAGAGATTCGAGTTGAAGCCCCATCAGATCGTTCTCGATTCCCGCCGCTTCGGCACCGCTCGTTTTCGGCCGTGCTGGCTCCGCCTTCGGCTTTTCGATATCCGATGGATCGGCTTCACGAATCCCCGCCCGCTTGATCCGCTCCTCGACGTCTCGCTCTTCGACGTCCGGAACCTTACTCGCAATGCTCTTGACGTCTTGTTTCGTGTATGAACCACGAGACTTGAGCATCTTGATCATTCCATCGAATATCTTCTCCTCGGCCTTGATTTGCTTGCGACGCTCTTCGGCCTCTTGTTTCCGCAGTGTCTCATCGCTGAGAACACGCTTCATTTCTTCTTCGTAGATTCTGAAGGAATTGGCTTCCCGAATCTTTGCTTGAGGAGCGTCGGAGCGAACTCGATTGCATTCCAGCTTCTTTGCTTCGATGTGCTTCAAGATGACGGCCTGGCGGGTTTCGCCAGGGTCAAGGCAAAGCATCTTAAAGAAGTTTGGGCGGTTGCTCATGTAAGTTTAACGATGCTGGTCTCTAATAACGTTGGAGAGCCATTATGGTTGGAAGCCCTTGTTGTTGATTCAGTCCGAAGCCAACAAACCCCAAAATTTGCGTTTCGAATCCGGGGCTTGCGACTCGGACAGACTCATCGAGACGTCTCCACGTCCCCCACGACTCTTGGTCAGCACCTGGGCGATCGACGAGAAGGTTTGGGACAATCCGCTGAGTGTCGTAAAGAAGCTGCCTTCCTCGCATGATGCGATCTCACGAAGAAACTTCTTGTCCGCACCGCCAAAGCCGATCGCGATCACGTCGATTTCGGCTTGATGCAGAGCCTTGGCGCGAGTGATGGCCCTGGATTGTTGTTCCCAAACTCCGTCGGCTAGTGTGATCACAAATCGCGGCCCTGCAACGTCCTTGAGTAATTCCATCGCATCCTCGAACGGATCATCCGCATTGCCATATCCAATCCCGTTCATCCCGGTTGCTAAACCGCCGATCGCTGAAGATATCTTAGATGCGTTCTGGCACGCTTCGACCACCATCAAAGTTCGGTCAGCGACCACAAGTACGCCGACCGAACAGTGACTCAAATCGATCTGTTGCAGGAACGCCAACGCCGCCTTTTTGGCCTCGGCCAAGGGTTGTCCTGACATTGATCCAGAGAGATCGAAGGCAAGGTAGACCGTCACATGGCCGATCGCAGACGATTCCGGTTTACCCATAAACCGAGCAGGAACATCCTCCGGCAATGATTCGACTTTCACCTCCAGATTCTCGTTCGTGTCGGCCAGACGCGCCGTCACCTGGACGGACCCACTTAGGTCGTACGCATAATCGATAACGACGACCGTTCCTCGTGGATCATGTGGCACCTTGGGAACCAGATAACGCCCCAGGTATTTGACTTGATCCGGGCGTTCCTGTTCGCCCTGTGTCATGAACACTTCCAGCGGGTTGTTGTCACCGGGACGCGTGAAATGTTGGTACGGGCGTGACTCAAGCCTGGGGATCGAAAGGTCCTTCGGCAAGATGATTGAATTGATGTACGCCGATTCGTCTTCGTTGATGGCAATCATGCCTAAGCTGTGTGGCGTCACATCCGTGATCGTTACTCCGCCAAGGCACAACGCGCCGCTGGTCGTTTTGCCGGGACCCAATGCGGCCAGTCCGCTCGGCGTCTCGGACTGGCAATGGCCGCGGGCACACATCGCCGCTCCGATTGCGACCGCTTCGTCGACATTGACGCCGTGGGCCGGTGGTTTCTTAAACTTCTTTTCTAGTGCTTCGATGATCATCGGCATCCGCGTGGAACCTCCGACCAGCAAGACCTCATCGACATCGTCCACGGTCAGATGCTGGGTCTGGAGCACGTCGTTGACGAGCACAAACGTTCGATCGACCAAATCAGAACATAACTGGTCAAATTGTTCCCTGGTCAGTTCGTATCGTCCTTTGTCCCCATCATGGCTGATGATGACTTTTGCCACCTTGCGATCCGTCAGAGTTTTTTTTGCGTCTTCGGCAGCCACCCAAAGGTCACCGATGGCAACGCTGTCTTCCAGGGGATCGCTGCCAAACTCGCTACTGAACTCCGCTGCAAGGAAATCGACGACTCTTGCATCCCAATCCTTTCCGCCCAATTCCGCATCGCCTTCACTGGTCAACACTCGCGTTTCTTCTGCCGTCAGCCGCAGCAGCGTGACATCGAATGTGCCACCGCCTAGGTCGTAAACCATCACCGTACGCTCGCCGGACGTCGGTTTGGAAAGGCCATAGGCGATCGCCGCCGCGGTCGGCTCGTTGATCAGTTGCAATACATTTAGCCCGGCCAACTCACCAGCCGCTTTTGTGGCCTTGCGTTCGTCATCATGAAAATAGGCGGGGACCGTGATGACGGCGTCCGTGACGGGATGCCCGAGTTCCCGCTCGGCGTCCGCCTTCAATTGCCTCAAGACGCATGCGGACAATTCGATGGCCGATTTTTCGTCTCCGTTACTTCTGACGAACCGAAAACCCGGTTCGCCCATACTCCGCTTGAAGAAGGACGCGACGTCCGGTTCGCCGACGCGCTGCGCCTCTTTTGCTTCGGCGCCGACAACCGTCCGCGGCCCGTCAAAAAACACGACCGATGGCGTCACGCGTTTGCCGTCGTCGTTGCAATGAACAATTACTTTTCCGTCCTCGTCAACAGAAACGCAAACCGAATTGGTCGTCCCCAAATCAATGCCAATTGTCATTCGTCTCACCCTTGGCCGGTCAATGCCATTGGAGTCTGTCAATCAATCCATCGCTTGATGCGTTTCCTTCTCTCACTAGCTAACTTCCCACCGTCAATGCAGCCGTCGCAGCCTTCGCCCGTTTCATCTCGCGCTCGGTCATCACGCCGTCAACCTGCAATTGGACATGCACCTTGTTTCCTGTTTTGGCATGTTTCGCTACGACGTCCAGCAGGCCGTCGGGCGACAGCTTGTTTCCCGGAGATTGCTTCACGCCAGTACGTTGAAGACTTGGCTGTGCTTTTTCGGCAGGTTTGTTTCCGCTCCTTCGGATCGTGGCAAGAACGCTATTCTGACCGCGTCAACGCGGCAGCGGTGGATTTTGCCTCTGCGAATTCTTCATCTGTCATTGCGCCTTCGATCCGTAGTTGGACGTCTACCTTGTTTCCTGTTTCGGAGTGTTGCGCGACGACATCCAACAGGCCGTCCGGCGAGAGTTTAAAGGTTACATCGATAGGCGACCCTTTCGGAAATGGCCCACCGAGATCGAGAACTGCTTGGGCAAGCGGTACCGAGCTGGATTCTTCACATACGGAATTCACTTTATCGGTTCGCATCTCGTTTTCGAAGATTTCAATGTCGACGGTCCTCTGGTTGTTTTCCATCGTTTCAAACCGTTGAGTGACGTCGGCTGGAACGGCGTCGTCGACATGGATCAGGTTTGCGATTCGCATCGCATTCAAGTCTTGAATAAAGGCTTTCATGCCGAAACTGCGCGACGTAACGTTTTGGACGGATTTCCCCCCCAGATCATTCGCTTTTGCTGCGGGCAAGCCATACTGTTCGCCGGCCTTTGTGAGAATTTCAATTTTCTTCTCCTCATCCACTTCGTCCAGCGTAGTGGCTGCTTTGTCACTGGTTTCGTTGTAGATCTCAATGGCTCGGTCTTCCAGCGAGGTCTTCAGGCCGAACAACGCAGCACCTTTGGCAACGATCTGGTTCGGGTCATTTCGCTTGATCTCCAATTCCGGAAACTCGGCCGCAATCCGTTCTTCGACCTGCGGCATAAAGGTTGAACCGCCGACCAGCAGGATCGTGTTGGGTGTCCGCATGCCGCTCTTCTCTTTGGCGCGGTTGATGACCGACCGAGTCGTATCAATCGTCTCGTCAAGCAGCGTTTTTGTGATTCGGTTGAACTCGTCTCGCGTCACTTCCGCCCTGACTCTCTCGCCGTCATACAAGAACACTTGTTTGGCGGTTTGCTTGTTGGTAAGCGTTTTTTTTGCCTCCTCGGAAATCAGAAGCAGGTCCGCATAGAATTCCGCATCGTTACGAATATCGGCCGCATCCGCCCCGGTCTCCTCGGCAACCTTTTCGACAAAGAAGTCGGCGAGTGCAGAGTCCCAGTTGAACCCGCCGAGTTCCGCGTTGCCATCTGTCGTCAACACCTTCAACGATTTCGCTGCGATCTCAATCAGTGTGATGTCAAACGTCCCCCCGCCAAGATCGTAAACCAAGACGACATCTTCGCCCTTCTGATCGGCCCCGTAGGCGATCGCAGCCGCGGTCGGTTCAGGAATCACGTACCGCACGTTCAATCCGGCAAGCTCGCCCGCGTCTTGCGTCGCCTTTTTCTGTGCTAACCCGAAATAGGCGGGGCACGTAATCACGACATCCTTGATCGTTTTTCCGGTAATCTTTTCAGCGTCTTCGACAACCCTTTCCAGGACTAACGCAGAGAGTTGTTGGGCACGGTAGGCTTTGCCATCAACTTCAAACCGCCAATCCGTATTTCCCATTTCGCGTTTGAATTTTGAAGCCACGCGATGCGAGTCCGTTCGAATTGCATCCTTGGCCGATTTTCCCACGACAACATTCGTTTCGTCTTCAAAATAGACGACCGATGGAGTGGTCAATTCGTTGTCGCTGTTGGGCTCTACCGATGGCTGCCCATGTTCGTTCACATAAGCGATGCATGAGTAGGTTGTCCCTAAGTCGATTCCAAAAATGTATTTCTCGTCACTCATCGCCTGGTTCCTCGGATTGCTGGGCATCAATGTCGTTTGAATTCGATTCATCCTTGAGCGCCGTTTGCGATTCGCTTGGCGGATCGTCCGATGTGGCGTTTCCGCCCCGGTGGACAAACACCTTCACGCGTTCCTTTTCGATGATTTTTCCGTCCAGCTTGTATCCGGACAGCATGCTCTCGGCGACGATTTGGTGCTTGTCAGGATCATCAACTTCCATCGTGACCCTCGCCTGCTGAATCCGTGGATCAAACCGCGGTTCGACGCTGTGAAATACCTCGACGCCGACGTTTTCGAGAATCATCTGCAGATCCTCGACAACACAGTCGAGCTCCTCGAAAAGTCGCTCTCGAGTGACCTTTTCAGCAGGCTTCGCCTTCAACGACTGAATATGTCTGGGAAGCTGATCGAGAAACCGCACCACCTGGACAACAAACGGTTTGAGCGTCGTGGTCGCAATCCCTTGCTTGTACATCTGAAGCTCATCGTGCAGCTTCGTAATCTGCTGCTCCTTGAAATTGTCGTATTTCAATTTGGCGTCAAACGATTCCAGGATTCGCGATTCTGCGTCCGCGACCACAGCCCTGAATTGCTCACCAATCGCACCGCCATCCGAATCGACTTTCACCGGTTCTTCAGCATCGGCAGACGATTGGAGTCCCGCCGCCGTAATCGGTTCCGATTCGACCGACGCGTCAGACGGCGACGCCGAGTCTCCCGAAATATCGCTGCTGAATTCTTCAGAGTCACTCGCACTGGACATTGCTCTGGGCCCTCACGGTCTAATCGGGTCGTTTGGACGAATCATCTAGTCGCTTGCTTTCTAACCAGGCGTCGATTTCAGAACGTCGGAAGCGCCATTGCTTGCCAATTTTAAAGCCAGGCAATTCGCCTTTGCGCGCCAACGGATAAACCACGTCTTCACTAAGTCGCAAATACTCAGCCACTTCCTGCAAAGTCATTAACGACTCATCGTTTGGTGTCGGTGGTCGGCTTGACAATTGAAACCCCTCGTTAATCGCTCAGATTCCGTTAATACAAGCCCATTAAATGCGATGAAAACGCATTAGTCAACAAAAAAACATTGTAAATCTTATTTAAACATTTCTGATCAGTCTAAAACATACTAAAACATACTTTTGCGTTCTAATTCAAGTCATTGCGGGGGTGGTTCAGGGGACCGAAGCTAAGGCTCGCTAAAATCGCTCGC
>JAGQPO010000401.1 GCA_020426665.1 Planctomycetales bacterium | reverse complement strand
GAAAACGAGCTTGGGAACATTTTTCGGCGAATCGTCTTCGACGACTTCGTTGATGTAGTCACTGCCGGTATCGGCCAGCAAACTGCGGACGCCTTGGGCATCGTATCGATCGTCTTTGGCATCGATATATAAAAAGAACCGGTCGTCGGTTGCTCGGTCAAAACGCGGGTCGGTGAACATCGGATTGCTGAACTTTGGCAACCCGTTGAGCGCCCACATCCCAAAGAAAGCCCCGAAGGACGCCAGTAGAATCGTCAATTCAAACGCTACCGGGATAAACGCCGGTAACGAAAGAAACGGCTTTCCAGAAATGATATACGGGTAATTGATGGTGTTCATCCAGATCTGCATCGTCAAAGCGATACAGGTTCCGGTGGCACCGGCGATCAAGCAAATCCACGGCAAGATCGTCGGTTTGATTCCCAACGCCTTGTCGATCCCGTGTACAGCGAACGGCGTGTACGCGTCGGTCTTGGTGTAACCGGCATCTCGAACTCGCCGACAAGCGCTCAGTAATGAGTCGACCGTTGTAAACTCGGCCATCATTCCGTGAACGGTCGTTTCTATTTTCGTTTCCGACATAGTTTTCTGATCCATCGAAACAGATCGTTAATGCTTTAAAAAAAATTCCAGTTCGCGTCAGTCGCTTTGACCGGCGGGATGAATGATTCGTTACCGTTAATGACTTTCGCTTGAGTGTCCACCCGAGTGACCGTCCAATCCGACTCCGTGCAAATGTGCCATGTGTTCTTGCTTGGCCAACGTCGATTTGACCTCCGCCATGTTGATCACCGGCAGCGTCCGACAGAACAACAGGAACAATGTAAAGAACAAACCGAACGATCCGATCAGCATTCCCCAGTCGACCCAGGTCGGCGTGAAGTAGGCCCACGCACTGGGCAAGTAATCTCGCGACAAACTGCTGATCACGATCACGAAGCGTTCGAACCACATTCCGATGTTCACAAAAATCGAAACGACAACAATGATCCAAGGCGTTGTTCGGGCCTTTTTAAACCAGAAGATTTGAGGGCTGATCACGTTGCACGATACCATCGTCCAGTACGCCCAAGCATAAGGACCAAAGGCACGGTTCAGGAACGCGAACTGCTCGGCCGGTACTTGTCCGTACCAGGCGATAAAGAACTCCGTACCGTAAGCCAAGCCGACGATCGAGCCGGTCGCCAAAATGATTTTGCACATGTTTTCTAAGTGCCGAATCGTAATCAGCTTTTCCAGATTCAGCATCTTTCTTGCCGGAACCATCAGCGTCAGTACCATCGCGAAACCGCTGAAGATTGCCCCGGCCACGAAGTAGGGCGGGAAGATGGTTGTGTGCCAGCCCGGGACTTGGGAAACGGCAAAGTCAAACGAAACGATTGTATGGACCGACAAAACCAGCGGGGCGGCCAACGCCGCCAGGATCGCGTAGGCCTTTTCATATCGCATCCAGTGACGCGACGAACCGCTCCATCCCAGACACAAAATGCCGTAGGCCATCCGTCGCCACTTGTTCTTTGATCGGTCGCGGAACGTGGCCAAGTCCGGCACCATCCCCATGTACCAGAACAGCAAAGAAACCGTCCCGTAGGTCGATACCGCGAAAACGTCCCACAACAGCGGGCTGCGGAATTGCGGCCACATCCAAAGGTTCAAACTGGGGTAGGGAGCAAGCCAAAACGCCAACCAGGCACGACCGACGTGAATTCCCGGGAACGTTGCCGCACAAGCGACCGCGAAAATCGTCATCGCCTCGGCGGCTCGGTTGATACTGGTTCGCCACTCCTGTCGGAAGAGAAACAAAATCGCACTGATCAATGTTCCCGCGTGACCGATACCGACCCAGAACACAAAGTTCACAATCGGCCAGCCCCAGAAAATCGGCGCCCGGTTACCCCAAACACCAACCCCGGTGTAGATCAAATAAAGGATCAACAACCCGAGCATTTGCAGCAATGCAAAAGCGACCAGGAATCCTCCGATCCATCCCTTGCTGGGCGGTCGTTCAGCGACTTGGCACACCGCCTCGGTGATGTCGTGGTACGTCGTTTCACCCAAGACCAACGGCATGCGTTCGCCCGGGCGTTCGGCGGTGTTATCCAATCCGTTGGGAATGGCAAGTGACATGGTCAGTAATCTAGGAAGGTAAAAAGGATGTGTGTATTGATAGTGGTGTCCGCGGCGGCATGATGCCGCTGATGGGACGCCTAATGATCTGCTTTTTCGGGCGTGGCATGTTCGGAAGCTTTGCCGTCACCATCGTGCCCGGCTTCATGTTCCGCTTGATCACCATCGTGTTCACCACCGCCGTGATGCGCGTGGATCGTTTCCAGATCTTCGATCTGTTGCCAGGTCATCAATCGGGGGTGTGGGTTGCGGACACGTGCCAGGTACTCGGTCCGCGGTTTGATGTTCAATTGCTCAAGCACGCCATAGGCTCGAACATCATGGCGTTTCTTTGCGACCACGGAATTGGCGTCGGCGATGTTTCCAAATTCGATGGCGTTGGTTCCACAGGCCGCCTGGCACGCGGTCACGACGTCGCCGTCTTGAACTCGGCGTCCTTCCTTTCGGGCGGTGATTTTCGCTTTCTCGACACGCTGAACACAGTACGTGCACTTTTCCATCACACCGCGGCCACGTGGAGTGACATCGGGGTTTAGGACCAGTGCCTGGAGTTTTCGGTTGGCCGATTCGATGTTGCCCGGGAACGCATTGAAGCCGTATCCGACGCCGATGTCTTCGTTGTAATTGAAGTAATTAAATCGTCGTACCTTCAGCGGGCAGTTGTTCGCACAGTACCGGGTTCCGATACAGCGGTTGTAAGCCATCGCGTTGATGCCTTCGTCCGTGTGCACCGTCGCGGCGACCGGGCAAACTTGTTCGCAAGGGGCCGTTTCACAGTGAACGCAGGCGACGGGTTGGTGCACAATTTGTGCGTCTTCGGCGCTGCCTTGGAAGTACCGGTCGACTCGCAGCCAGTGCATTTCGCGGCTGTTCTTGACCTGTTCGGCGCCTACGATCGGGATGTTGTTTTCGCTTTGGCAGGCCACGACGCACGCGTTGCAGCCGGTGCACTTGGACAAATCGATCGACATGCCCCATTGCGGCATGTAGTCCTTTGATTCATCACGCTGGATGTCCTGCATCGGCTCGTGTTGCAACGATCCATCTTTGCCGACGCTGGGGACGTGAGGCGCCTTGGGTTGTTCCCTCGCAAACGTCGGAACATCCTCCAGCAACTTGGTCGTGCCTTCGCGAACCAGATTGTAGCTGCGCCGTTCGGTTTCCTTGCGGCCGATGTCGTCGATCGCCCAGTGGTTCTGGGTTGTCGCAAACTTGTACTCGTTGTAATTCGGACGTCCTTCCACTTTGTAAGCGACCAACATCGAGTCGCTGGTGCGGATCGGAGAAACATCAAAGCCGACGGCGTCAACGCCCAAGGCAGTCGCTCCACCAACCATCCCGGCGCGGGTGCGTCCGTAACCGATGTTGGTGGCAACTACGCCGGGAGCGATTCCGGGGGTCTCAAACACCGGCAATTCAATCTTGCCGCCTGCGTTGCGCAGAGTGACGTACAAACCGTGATGAATGCCCAACGCCTTTGCCGTCGCCGGGCTCATCAATGCCGCGTTACCCCAGGTCAATTTGGTGATCGACTGCGGCAGCTCTTGCAACCAACCGTTGTTGGCAAATCGTCCGTCGTACAAGCCGTCGGCCACACTGAAGACGACTTCGATATCGTCTTGGTTGATGTCGTTGCCGGAGAACACAGCGGGGTCTTCCGCGGGAAGCTCTTTCGCCGTTCCCGACAACGTCCCAAGCGGGGCGACCGGTTTAATGTCGTCGGAGTGACCGTCGTGCAACAATTTTCGCCATTCAACTTCCTTGAGCGATTGTCCACGAAAACTGTCCGCGGTGGCACGCACCAGCATCATCGGGTCGACGACGTCTTCTTCCATCATCAGCGCCAACAGTTCGGCCGCCGTTCGGCCACCCATCAACGGCAGGATCTGCGGCTGGCAAACCCCATACACGCCGTCGTTGTTGACGCAGTCGCTCCACGATTCCAGCGGATGGGCCAGGGGCAACGACCAATCGCAGATGGCGGCGGTCTCGTCGTCGTATTCACCAAGATAAAAGACTTGGTCGACCTTTCCGATCATTCCCGCAACGTCGATGTCGCTGGGCGATGTGATCACCGGATTGTCACCCAGAATCAACAACGACTCGATATCACCTCGATCGACCGCACTGACCAGATCGCTGATCGAAACGGTTTCCAAACTCTCGTCGACACATGGTGTGAACGATTGGGCTTTACCGAAAGAGCCAAGCTTTTGGTTCATTGCCATTCCGGCTGCGACCAAATCGGCGCCAAGGGATTGGCCGACAATCACCACGGCATCTTCGCCGGCTTTGACAATATCGTGCGCCAGACAGTCGATGAATCGCGACTGTCGCTCGGCCGCCGTAATGTCTTCGTGATTGAAGGGAAGTTCTTTGCCCGAATGGTCATGCGTTTCTCCGCCTTTGATCGCGTCGACCATTCGGCCCACCGCAGCCAAAAATGCGGGCATCTGGCTGGGACGAACCGCCAACCTCGAATCGGCCATCGTTCCGGTCGTCGTGTAGCCGCCTTCAACGACGTACAGACGACTCATCTCGCCGGCAACGGCGTCTCGCTTCTTGGCGAACGTTCGCGCGGCACCCAGCGCCCCAGGATCCGTTCCCAGGAAATCGGCACCGAGCGAGAAGATGACCTTTGCGTTACTTAGGTCCAGCTTCTGGTTCGCTTCGGTGCCAAGCATTTGCTTGGTCGCCTTTCGCATCACGTCGTCGGTGACCCCGTCATAGCGGGCGATCGTCGACGCAGGCAGCGTTTCTTTCAGCTTACCCAACATCCGGACCGTCGTCGGTGACGCCGTCGGCGACATCAGTACGGCGAAACCCTTTCCGTTCTGATTGCTCGCGGCTTTCTTGACCGCCGCTTGCCCAATCGGCAAGAAATCTTCCCATTTCGATTCTTGTTTGCGGCCTTCGCCTCGCATCAGCAGCGGACCGTTGTCGCCTCGTGAGCGATCGGGATCATACAGCGACAGAATCGACGCCTGGACGTAAGTGTTGGTTCCGCTAGCCGACGGGTGCTTGGTATTGGGTTCGATGTGTTGGGGACGACCGTCGAAGCATCGAACCAGCAGGTTGTGAACCGATCCGGCGAGTTCAAAGTTGGTCGCCCGTTCATAAAACTCGCCAGGAACGCGGCCTTCCGGGCGGATCACAAACGGGGCAATGATTTCTTCCGGATAACGGCATCCCGAAACACCGGCCATCGCCAACGATGCGCCCATCAATTGCATCCAGCGACGTCGCGAGACCCCCTCGGGATACTCGGAGGCGGCCACCGGGAACTCTCGATGCAAATAATTCGTCTGGAAATCTTCGCTGCCGTGCAGTTCCGAAATACTTCGCCAGTAATTCGGGGCTTGGCTGGTCGCGTCTGATTCGTTTTGGGTCATGTTCGTTCGAATGGATCGGTAGCAAACGGGCGTTTACTGACGTCGGGTGAGAGTGCTTGCGTGAACGGTGTCAAAGTCGAGTCGGCCGATTGGCGGTATCAAACCGCACAGTGTTGTCGCTGTCAGCGGTGACAAACCGCATGGTGTTTCTGTTAGCGGTGACAAACCGCACAGTGTTTCTTTTAGCGGTGACAGACCGCACAGTGTCGTTGGGGGTGAATGTTCTTTTCGGATCGCACGTCCTCGGCGAACTTCTCCTGGTCCCAGTCGGCCGGTGGCTCCCAATCCAACTTGGTCACGAACTCTTTGGGCCGCAGGTGTTCGTTGGGGTTTTCGTGGCATGCGATGCACCAGGCCATCGACAATTGCTCGTGTTGGTACACGACTTCCATCTGGTCGATGCGACCGTGGCAGCTGACGCAACTGACGCCCGAATTGACGTGGGCGGCGTGGTTGAAAAAGACGTATTCGGGCAAATTGTGGACTCGTTTCCACTGCATGCTCTTGCCGGTTTTCCAGCTTTCCTGAATCGGCTTCAAGTTCACACTGTCCGCCCGAACCGCCGACAGTGCCGTTTGGCCCTGTTCGTTCTTAGGACTGTGACAATTGATGCACGTTGCCGTCGGAGGAACCGCGGCGTGTGCGGCCTCGAAAACCGTGTTGTGACAATATCGACAATCCAATTTCAGCTGGCCGGCGTGAATCGCATGGCTGAACGGAACCGGTTGCTCTGGTTGGTAACCAATATTCAGTGTTTCTGGGTCGGTCGCCAAGCCTCCGAAAACGGCAGCAAAGAAACCACCGCCGCCCAGAGCGGCACCCAGAACCAGTAAAAACGGGTTAGACCAGCGTGGAAACAAAAAACGTTGCATGATCAATCGGCCGGATCGCGTCCGGACGCGTTGGTGCAGAAAAGAACAAAAGACAGTTCGAAGCGGAAGTATCGGTTTACAACTGGCAAATTGGCAAGGCCATCAAACAGCCGAGCGACATTGTGCCGCTAAGTTTCCGAGTCAGGGTGTGTGGCGCATCGTCGCACCACGCAGCATGTCTCTGCATTTGGCCCGCAAACTCACCACCAATGTCCGTCCTCCGTCACCGGTTCGGCCGAACATCGCATCGAATCAAGAGCCGACGCCAATTCGGACACGGCCCAATCGATGTCGTCGATTTCTAAACGATATTCGGGCCACCGCCAACCGCCGGGCCACATCTGGTGCGGAGCAGGCCAGCGGTCTGCCGCCGAGGACTGTTGGATCCGAACCAGCAAACGCGGAAGCCCGGTCAACGAGCTGATTGGTAACTTAGGGTGATCGGATTGACTTTGCGGTCTGGCCGGAAGTGTTGGGAGAAAATCGGAGACCCAGCGGTTTTCCGACGCACCGGCGAAAAAATGGAAACGGTTGGCGGTTCGAATCGCAATGCCGTGCTCCTCGGCCAATCGGTGGCACAAAAGTTCTCGCGTCTCTTTGCGCCCCGTTACCAGTGCGAGCGAAGGGACATCGGCGCTCAGGTGTTCGGACAATTCATGTAACGTCCATCCGAAACGCGGATCGCGGAAATGTGCCGCGACATCGCAGGCCGGTCGCAAGACAAACTGTCGTGCCGTGTATCGTGGATGGGGAACAACCAGTCCGGCGGTTCCGCCGACTAAATTTCCATACAGCACCACGTCCAGGTCGATCGAACGGGCATCCCAGCGCAGTCGCCGCTGCCGCCCCAGGTCGCTCTCCAAATGCTGCAACAGATCCAGTACCGCCCGAGCCGGTGACTGGGTTTGAAAAACCCCGATCGCATTGAGAAACGGTTCTTGCCCCCCAGGCCCACCGATCGGCGGCGTTTCAAATAAACGACTCGTCCTCAATGCGTCTCCCGCCAGGATCAAGTCGCATTCGGCGATCCGCCGAGCCGCCGCTGCAATCAGCTCTCGACGATCACCCAAGTTGCTGCCGAAGCTGATCACACACTGCGAAATCTGTTTATGCCGGGGAGCTTGCTGGCCGGGAAGCGGAAGTGCGGTTGGATTGCCGGATTCATTCATCCCGGACATCCTAGCGAAAACGCCGCCATCTGCGAAACACGCTATTCAGTCTTCTGATGGTGCCACTCACCTTCCGATCCTTGTTCACCAGTGCTTCGTCCAGATTAAATATCAGGAACAACTGCGACGTGTACGACGGACTTCCAGTCTGTCGAAATCAACACTCGGCGACGGACTGGAAGTCCGTCGTACTCCAAAATCAAAAGTTGACGCACCACCAGGGGCTTACCTTCCGCATCTAGGACTCAATTTCCAGGGTTGCCGTCATCGTGGCAGAGTCGCCTGGGGCCAAGTCGATCGAGTTGTCGGCAACGTTAGCGGTCTCGATGCAAACCATTCCCGGCCATTCGTCGTCACCAAAGTCTGCCATTCGACTCGCTTTTGCCGTCCAAGGATTCCAGACCACTGTAGATAGCGAACCGGACTTCTGGACGACGATGGTTCGGGCAAGTACTGGATCTTCGACGCGAACGATTGCTTCAGTGTCCAGGTACACCGAATCGGTCTCACCGGCGAATCGGATCGGCGCCGCGGACTGCTGCTTGCGGGCCATGCCGTCCACTTTGTCGATGTACGTTGCGCCTTCCAAACCGACCACGCGAATCTGGCGCACATCGCCAACGGTAAGGTAGGTATGCAACGCTTGCTCGAAGCTGGCGGAGGTGTCCGACAAGTTATCGACAATCATCTCCAGCCCAAGTCGACGTCCGACCGAGACCCGGTAAACGATGTTGAAAGAATCCAGCGAAATGCCCAGTGAGACTCGCACGGTACCATCGTCAAGTCGATCGACTTCGGTAACAGACCATTCGGCCGTGCGAACCAAGCCGTGCGCCGGGGCATCCGGGTCGTCCTGTCGAGGCCCAAACCATGGAAAGATCACCGGGACGCCGCCACGAATGGGCTGTCCCGTTTTAAAGTGACTTTTCTCGCTCATCCATAACAACGGTTCGTCGCCGCTAGACTGGAAGTGCGTCACGTGGGCGCCGTGGGGATAAACGGCCGCCGTCGCCTGGTCGGTTGCTATCGACAGTCGAATCAGACCGCCTTGGCCCGCCTCGAATCGGGCGACGCCTCCGATTGCAAACCGATCGTTCAAATCATTGATGATACTGCTCATGCGGCGAAGTTTACGTGTCGCGCTGTTTGCTGCCAAGCTAATGCGTAAGTTTTGGCCATGCGCTTTTGCTTGACGCGCTGCCCTTTCACAACCCGAATGCGTCAGCGAGGGACCCGTCACCACCGGCTTTCCCTCGCTGACGCATTCGGGTTGTGATTTACCGGACCAGTTAGGTGCGGAAGTTATCCCGGGTCAGTTCCTAAGCGAAAATGAAGATCAGCGATTGGGCGACAATGATTCTTAGAATCATCGTCAGCGGGTACACGGCTGCGTACGCTGTCGCGCTGGCGTCGCAATCACGCATCGATCCGGCGAATGCCAAGGCAGGTGGATCCGTCATGCTTCCCGCGATCACACCGCAGATGGTCAAGGAGTTTTGTTTCCAAATGACGCGGGCTAAAATCCCCGCGGTCAACAGCGGCAACATTGTGATGACCAGTCCTGTGCCCATCCATATGACCCCGTCCAGACTCATCGCCGAATGAAAAAATGTCTCGCCGGCTCCAAGCCCTGCGCAGGCTAGGAACAAGATGATCCCCAGTTCACGCAGGGCCAAGTTGGCGGATGAAGGGATGTACCAGACAAAACTTCCGATGCTGCCGACAAGACTTAGCACAATGGCGGCAATCAGTGGACCGCCGGCAAGCCCCAGACGCACGGGAAACGGCACACCCGGAATCGACAACGGGATCAGTCCCGCGAGTACACCGATCGCGATGCCGACAAACAGCGGTGAAAACTGTGTCTCTTTCATCGACTTCGTTGAATTGCCAAGGAACGCAGTCACACGATCCAAATTGGCGATGTCACCCACCACCTGCACAATGTCTCCGTAGAACAAACGGCTGGAACCTCGCGGCGCCATCTCGATGCCGCCGCGAATGATTCGCGTAACGGTGACGTTGTAGAAACGATCCAACGAAAGCTCGGCAAGCGATCGGTTCAACGCATGTGTTTCGGTCACAAAGACACGACGGTAGGTGACTTTTCCCGGGATTGCCATCAAGTCTTCTTCGCTGGGGCGGCCGATTAGCGGAACGAATCTCGCCAGACCGCTCTTGGGACCAACCACCTGAACAATATCACCTTCGCCGAGCAGCGTTTGTTCCGTTGCCGGTTCGACTTCATTGTCGCCGGCTCGCTTGATTCGCGAAATGCGAACTCCGGTTTCATTGATCCCCGGAATCTGACCGAACGGCATCAGATCTAAGCGAGAGTTTTCAACAACCACACTTTGACGTTCGATCTTCTCTCGATCCCTGCTGTGCAGCTCGCGATACCGAGCGACCTCGTCATCCAGATTGACTCGAAAGATCTTCTTGAGAAGTAACATCGATGCAATGATTCCGATGATCCCCCCGGGATACGCAACGGCGTACGCCGACGCCAGGAAACCGATGTCAATGCCACTCTCGTTGGCCGCCAACATTGATGCCGCCTGTTCGGCCGCCCCCAGCGATGGAGTGTTAGTCGTCGAACCGCAAAACAGTCCCGCGACCGCCGTTCCCGGAAACCCGAACAGGTATCCGAACAGCGCAACCAACGCGAACCCCTGCAGCACAATTAACAGCGTTAACCCGTTCAACAGGAGCCCCTGTTGTTTCCACAGCTGAATGATGCCGGGACCCAGTTGGATTCCAATGGTAAAGACGAACAAGATCAGGCCAAACTCTTTTGCAAAGTGGTTGATCTCTGGATTGATGGTTGCACCAAAATGGCCGAACAGAATTCCGGCAAACAGAACACCGGCAGGACCCAGACCGATTCCCCGAATACGAACGCTTCCGAAAACCAGGCCGCTAACGGCGACTGCAGAGATCACCAAGATTGCCGTCGTGATCGTTGACAATTTCTTGATGCTCCCAGAGTGTTTAGGATCGGGTCAGGTCCAAGGTTGATCGACTTGCCAGCGTGACAGGCGGGCCATCGAAATGTACAGATGTGGACGCCAACGACAACACGTTTAGACGACCGCAATTTAAATCCACCGATAGACCGTCCCTAGCGAGGGCGTGGGGAACAATTTGGCGCCCTTGAGAGCTGCGGCTGTTCCCTCGATCAGAATTCCAGCAGCGCGACGGCGAAGTGTACGGTCAGCACAAACAGGGTGGTCCAAAGCACGGTCGAAGTTATCGATCGGCTGACGTCACCCGCCGACCGTTTGGGCGCGAGCCCTTGGTAATACGCGATCGTTGCGGTTCCCAGTCCACAGATCACGTTCTTCAGCAGCACCCATTTCCATCCCAGATTCAACCATGGCGATTCGCCGGTCAAGTTGCGTCCAAAATGTTGTTCCCAAAAATAGGGACCGACGTTGGGATACGATGCCGAGAACGCCACCATGCTGATGAACTTGGCTGAATAGAACGCAAGAGTTTCCAAAACCGGCGTACCGATCACGAACGCAATCACGATCGGCAACAACAAATAGGCGCGCGGTGCCACCCCAAGCGTTCGCATCGCATCGACTTGTCCACCATATTGTTTCACGCCGACATCGGCCGACACCGCGGCGCCGCATCGCGCCGCCACCAAGATCGTCGCCAGGATCGGCACCAGCACGCGGTACAATGCAAACCCGATGGATGACAGTAATTCGTCAATCAGCAATGGCTGTGTGTACAGTCGAAACGGTAGAAACCGGAACGTGAAATAGGTCGATGTAAATCCGACGATCAACCCGGCGATCACAAGGTACACCCAGGCCGACGGTCCGGCGACCAGCCGCAAGTAGTGCAGTGTGAATCGGCCGGCCCACCGAACACGTGGGACGATCGGCAACAGGTCCAGCGGCAACCAAAATGCCGCCGAGATGGCTCCGCCGGTGGTTTCGAAAAACGGATTCGTTAACCTTGCCATGATCGACTCCCGTTTCGTGACCGACCTTTCCGAATCGTCGTCTAACATCGAAACGGGAATCATGCGGTTGGGGATGTCGTCCCAATCGTCGCGTGGGATTTCGACCAGGTCTTTTTTCTGGGGGTCGAACAAAAAAACTTTGTCGGCAATCGGCAACAGTGTTTCATAGTCGTGCGTGACGACGATGCTGGTTCGGTGGTATGTCGTTTGTGTTTCGCGAATCAAATCGGCGACCAATCGACCGCTGGCCGAGTCGAGTCCGCTGGTCGGTTCATCGTAAAGCAGCACGTCGGGCGCGGCGGCCAACGTGCGTGCGATCGCAAGACGCTGCTTTTGCCCGCCGCTCAGGTTTGCGACGGCCGTCTTTAACGGAACGCCCAGATGTTCCAACCACGCCTTGGCGCTCCACGACGCCGGTTCCGGCTGCATTCGTCGGGAGGATCGCTTGGGCCGATGGTCGATCGCGAATTGAACATTTGCCGTCGCGGACAATTCGTCAAAAAGCGCGAATTGCTGGAACACGATGCCGACGCGAGGGCGTTCGGATTCGGTTTCGCTGCGTCCGATCGATCCCGACCAATGGATCGATTCGCCGTGTTTGGGTAACAACCCGGCCAGGATACGCAGCAAGACACTCTTGCCCGCTCCGCTGCCGCCGACAACGACAGTGATCTTGGCTTCGGGAAATTTGGCATCGACGTGATCAAGTAACGTTCGATCGCCCGCCACGACGCACAGGTCTCTCAGACACAACGGACTGACCGGCATCTCTTGCGCCGTGACGTCGGTTGCATCAGGTGCGCTGGTTTCGGTTCGTATACCACTTTCTGTCGGCAAGTCGGTATCGGCAGCCGCGCCGGCATCACTGTCCTGGTCTTGATCGAGTTCATCCTCCATGTGATTCGTTAATTCTCCTGGGCGACATAGACGACGGGGTAGGGCATCGTTTTCTTTGCCACTTCGATGACGCCGTTACCCGCGCCGGTGTGCCAGGCCACGATCCAACGCCGGTCTTTGCGTAAGATCTGGGTTCGCAAGACTCTGGCAAAGTCCGGATTGATGCCGTCCTCTTCGGACCCAAAGATCTGGTCGCCTATCTTGCGAACGACCGGTTCCATTCGATCGCCGGCAATTTCAAACGCCGCCCGGGCTTTGTCGCTGGACCAGACCTGGCGCCAAACCTGGTGCAGTTCAGGGTTCTCGACAAATGTCTCCTTCAAAATCGTTTGGACCAGTCGACGGCTCTGCGGGTCCGCGGCGATCTGTTCGGCGACGTCGGAGAGTTCCTGACGGATCGCGGGGTTCTTTGAGACATCGCGGACACTTCGCTGAATCGCCACAACGATTTCATCCATGTGTTCTTCCAATACCGGTACGGCTTCTTCTTCGACAAATCGTTGCCATTCTTCTCTTAGTAAGTCCTTGCGTGGCAGCGGCGTTTTGTCGTAAATCGCCCTCCATCCGAATCGGAATAGCGACGCGCGGTCCCAGATTTCTCGACCGATCGCTTCGGCCGGCGGTTGGCCATGCTTCTTGACGATCGGCAGGATTTCGCGGCGCGCCATCGGGATCAATCGGTCCTGGACCAATTCGTCATTCCAACGCTGTGCCGCGGCGTCAAGTTCGCTGCGGTGCCGCGCGACGGATCGTCGAAATTCGTCTTCGATCACGGGCATCGATTTTTTTAAACTTTCTTCGACCAGCGGAACAAATGCCTGGGAGAGTTCCTGGCCGTGGCGTGCCATTGCGCGGGAGATTTCGTCGCGGATGGCTTGTTGTTTTTCCGGCGGCATCAACGTTTCAACGACTTCGCTTAACCGTCCCGTGCTGTGGTACTGGAACAATTGACACTGATCGGCCGGAACTTCGGAATCGTACCAGACGATCTCGACCTCCGTCTGGGAGGGCCCGACGATCACCTCGGACACCCTACCGACCTGGCGAAATTCCGTTCCGCCATCGGCACCCGGTTCGTCGTTGGCCGAAAAAACGGGGTCTCCCAGCCGCAGCGAAGACGTCGGATCGATTTGGCGAAACGTCGTCTCGGTGCGCATGACGTACCGAGCGACCGATTCGATCGTCTGGCGGGGACCGCTGTTCCCACGCTCGGTTTGCATCAAATTGGCGGCACCAAAGACCGCGGCCGCAATCGCGACCGTCCAGAAAACCAGGCCCAGGGCTCGTTTTTGCGTTCGTTTCAAATTGGTGCCACCGAGGGATGAGAGCCGAAAACGCCAATCAGCTTACTGTTTTTCGTCCGCACTGACCAAAGCTTGGCGAACCAATTAGAATAGGCCTACCCTACCTAAACCCCTCCTGTTCCCATTCCACGTGCGTTCGATGTCTGCCATGCAACAATTCGCCGCCCTGATTCACGTCCGTTTCCTCGTCGTGTTCGCGTTATTTGTGACGCTTTCTGCTGTTCCAGCGGTCAGCGACGACAAACCAAAGCCCGACGCGACCGAGAAAGTCGAAGCCGAAAAACCTGCGGAGCCCAAAGCGGACGAGCAAAAGCCCGCAGCGGAAAAGCCCGAAGCCAAACAAGGAGAAGCGAAGAAACCGGAAGAAAAGAAACCGGAAGAAAAGAAACCTGCTGAGAAGAAGGCCAAGGAAAAGAAGAAACCGGCTGCGGAGAAACCCGCCGAAAAGAAACCTGAGGAAAAGAAGGAACCCGCGCCGCCGGTGTCCGCTTTCCCCGACAAGGCGCTCGAGGATGCGGTGCGGCATGAAGTGTTCGCCAAACGATACAACAACGAACCGATCACGAAAGAAGACGTCGCAAACATCTCGCGAGTCGTCGGTGTCGGCAAACAGATCAAAGACCTGACGGGACTGGAGCACTGTCATGCATTGATGTTGATCGACCTTCGAAACAACCAAATCTCTGACCTGACGCCGATCGCCAATTTGAAACGATTGCAGTCGGTCACTTTGGCCGGCAACCGGTTGAAGACTTTGGAGCCGATCAAAGAGTTGACAGGGATGCAACTGTTGGACGTTTCGCGAAATGAAGTCCAGGATCTCAAGCCGCTGGAAAAAATGTCCAACTTGCGAACGTTGTACATTGCCGAAAATCGAGTTGCCACGTTGGACCCGATCGCGGGGTTGTCCAAGATTTGGTCGCTCGACGCATCGGGCAACGAACTGAAAAACGTCGATCCGGTTGCGGGTTTACAGTGGATCACTTCGTTGGATCTTCGCAACAATTCGGTCAGTGATGTGACGCCGATCGCAAAGCTGCCGGGATTGAAGACGTTGTTGTTAGAAAACAACGACATCAAAGATCTGTCGCCGCTGGTTCAAGCTTGCGAAGCCGACAAGGCGGGCGAAAATCGATTCGCACCCTATCTGCGTTTGTACCTGGGCGGCAACCCGATTCCAGAAAAGGAAAGGTCCGCCGCCGTCGAAGCACTGAAAGCGTGCGGCGTGCGAGTGAAGTAAAACGCATCGCGTTTCCGGGTTTGGCCAACGGCCATAGATAACCATAGCCTAGGGCAAGCCGGACGAGCCTTGGCGAGACGGCGCCGCCCTAGGAAGAATCGCGCCCAGTTAAACCGATTTGGCCAACGGCCATCAACAATCAGGATCGTTTGACGGGCGCATTGTGTATGGCCGTTGGCCAACCCGCCTTGCTTGGCAAAAATTCCTGGGGCGATGCCCCAGGCTGAGGATATGCATGGCCGTTGGCCAAAAAACGCATCGCGTTTCCGTGATTGGCCAACGGCCATAGATAACCATAGCCTAGGGCAAGCCGAACGAGCCTTGGCGAGACGGCGCCGCCCTAGGAAGAATCGCATCGCGTTTCAGGGTATGGCCACCGTTTACGCGTGCCGCGGTGTTTCCAGCATACCGCGATACGCCTGCGTCAGATAATCCAACGGATAAATGCAAAACGAGTGCTCTCGGCTGTTCCAATGCGCCGCCACGCGACGCTGCGACTGCAGCTCGGCCAGTTGGGCGATAAGCTCCGACCGCATCGTTTGCAATTGGTTTGACATCGATTGATTCAATCGAGTGATCCGCCTGTGCCATTGGCGCCGCTGGCCTTTGGGTGGTACCGATGCCAACATCGATCGCTTTTCATCGATCAAATCTGCCGGCAGATTTCCTGCGTCGGCAAACCGCTCCGGTTGATACTCAATGTCTCGACATTTGCGGTCCAATCGAGCGATGGCGTCGTCGATCCGGCCGATCGGATGCTGCTGGTGTCCCGGCAGCAAGACCGTCGCCGACATGACCATGAAGTGTTGTGGACGGACTCCCCAGAAAGCCCGGCTGATTAGATCGCCGAGCTGGTCGTACTTTCCTCCGCCGATGCCGTGCAAGAATAGGTCGCTGAGCACCATCCGGGCATACATGGTTGTAACCAGTGCTCGGCTGCGGATTTTAAACTCTGGGCTTGCCAGTGCCGCAAAAGCCTCGTCGGCAGAATCTAAATTGGCAGCTTCGATTTTTCGATACCGTTTGTCACGATCGCTGATCTCCATCACGGAACCGGACGCAGACAAACGGACCCAAACTCCGCGGCGTTTGGGTGATTGGTTTCCGTAGACCCAAAGAGGTGCCTGGTACCAGTCTCCATCACGCCCAAGGTCTGGAACGGGATGGGCGTTGCTGCGGATTCCGTGTGCTTGGCGATAAAATTGCGCCGACGCGTTGTAGCAATCGTGAAATCGCGGCAGATCGCGAAGGATCCCCATCACAAACGTCGCAAACGCTTCGCCGCGGCACACGACACTCTGAGGAATCTCTAACGTCTGCAAATCAAGATCGGCTTCTTGGCGGTGCCGGGCTTGTGCCAACGCGCATCCGGCGTAACCACATCGATTGATTGCTTCGCGAGCAAACTGCCACATGGTCGTAACCATCGGATCGTCGACGATTCCGGTCAAAGTATTGGCGACGTTTCGGTCGAACGCATCGAACGTCTCGCGGTCTTCGATCAAAGCTTGTTCGTACGGGACTCCACCGCCGCGCCGATCATAGGGAACGGCGGAGAAACCGAATTCACCGGAAGCGCCGTCAAGCCTTGGCACGCGAATGCTGCTGACACCGGCAACGTCACTGTCGACGACTAAGTTGATTGCAATCGAATCGGACAATTCGCCGACACGATTGAGCGCAAAGTTTTTGAACCACACACCGGGATGGAACAGAGTCGGCTGGTGCCCCGCCATCACAATCGACTGGCTTCCGGGCTGTGCCGGTGATGCAAACGAAACGTCTCGGTAGGCCGATGTGTAACGGCGCGCGTCTTGCAGTAATTGTTTGCGAGCAGATTCGCGTATCGATCGCAACTCGTCGGGATAGGATTCCGCGAGCGAGATGTTTTCCTGGATCAATCGTTGTGTCTGACTCAGCCCCGGCTGTACCAGATAATCGCAATGCCCTCGTGGTGCTTGGTACGCTTGGAAGTTCGGCGTGATCCGATCGGCAATCGCACAGTCATCGGCAATCGCAGGTCCATCGGCAGTGTTTGATTCGTTATCCATCGGTTGCTCAGTCGACGTCGTGCGAACAAACAAGGTTGCCGCTGGAGACGTGCGTGACATGTCGACCGATTGCGCACAACCGGGCGATTTCGTTGTCGATGACTTGGTTGTAATGTTTCAATCGCGTTTCTGCGTGATCCAAAGCGCCGCCGAACGAACGCGCCAAATCCAAATAGATCAGTGGTACCGCCATTTCAACGATTCGCAATCCGGCCTCCGCCGCTTGTACCCACAACTGTAACGGCATCGCGTATCCGGTGTCGGTGATCTCAAAGTGTTTCAGAGCTTCGGTGCGATACGCTTTGAACCCACAAAACGAATCAGTTAATTGCAATCCGAGCCGACGATTCAAGTCTGCGGTGATCCGTCGGTTGATGAACATTCGCTCCTCCGGCGGCGCGTCGTCGCCTTCGAAGTAGTGCAAGTAGCGGCTACCGGAAACGATGTCTGCCGTTCGCGCCATGTCGATGAAGGCCGGAATTCGCTTGGGTTGATGCTGGCCATCACAATCAAGCGTTACCAGTCCGTCGAATCCGTTCTCCTTGGTGTACTCGAACGCCGTCTGCAAGGCCGCTCCATACCCTCGGTTGGTTTCATGCCGGATCACCGTTACGTCGGATCGCAATTGCAACAAGTCGGCGGTTCCATCGGTGGAGCCATCGTCAACGACCAAGACACGATCCGCAAACTGGACGACTTGGTCCAAAATGTCGTTGGCGTATTCGGCCTCGTTATAGACCGGCAAAGCGGCGAGCCAGGATTCACGACCAGTCATAAGATTTCCTTCGCAATCGATTAGTAGCGGTCTGCGACGAGGGGTCGCACTTTGACAGATACTTGCTTAGTCCGTCTCGTCTTACAGCCAAAACCGAAAATTGGCATCGCAGACGGAAACTCTGGAGGGGACTGTCATTGTCTCACGGATTCTCCCGTAGGCAAACGGGACCGCAAAAGTTGCGCCACACCGCGGAAATGACATTTTGGCGGATTCTCCCGCCACAGACAGGGTATTTGGCGAACAAGTCCAGGTGGTGGGCGAGGAAGAAAATTAGTTTTCGGAGACCTCAGATGACCACGATCGGGTCAGATTCACTTTGGCTGGCCGCAACCGTCAGCGCGGGGAACTCAGCCGCCAATCGTTCTGCCAGGCGGTCCATTGCCTTTCGTTCGCTGTGAAAGTGCCCCAGCAACCCCAAGGCCATTCCCAGTGATTCGGCCAACAAACAATCGTGAAACGCCGCTTCTCCGGTGACCAGCAATTGGCAACCCCGGCGAGCCGCCTGGGCGACAAAGGATCCGCCGCTTCCGCACGCGAATCCAACTTTGGTGATCGGATGATCCAGCGGACCCACGCCGCGAGGTGGCGTGGATGCAGCGACCAGATTGGCGCAATGGCGGATCACATCGCGCGGTCTCATCGGCTCCGGCAAGACGCCCCATCTTCCACTGCCTAGTTCGTTTTCGGCCGTCGGGTCGTTGATCGGCCTGATCGCAGTCAATCCAAGCGATTCGGCCCAGTTCTGGTTGATGCCTTCGGCGGCAGAATCAAATGCGGTGTGCGCGCTGTACACCGCGATTTGGCTCCCGATCAATTGCCAAAGGATTCGCCCGGTCACGGTATCACAGGTGATCCGATCAACGGGTCGAAAGGGGAGCGGGTGATGTGTGACGATCAACCCGACGCCCTGCAGAATCGCCTCCTGGGCAACCTCGGGGTTGATCGTCAAGCAGGTCATTACCTTTTCGACGTGACGTGTACGATCACCGATCAATAACCCAACGTTGTCCCAGGATTCGGCAAGCCGAAGTGGGGCAATGCGTGAGAGTGCTTGGCAAATCGAATCGACGGAAAGGACAGACATTTACCTGGGCGCGATCATGCAAATCATTCTTCGCCCATGCTGTTGGGGAGCCGTTTCGACCTTGCCGACTTCGTCCAGCAATTCGATGACCTGCTCCATGACCTTTCGGCCTTCTTCGATGTGCGCCATTTCGCGACCGCGGAACAACACGCTGACCTGGACTTTGTCTTTGTGTTGCAAGAACTTTTCGGCGCGTCGGATTTTGGTCCGAATGTCTTCGTCGCCGGTCTTGGGCCTCAAGCGAATTTCTTTCGTCTTGGTGTGGCTTTGATTGCGGTTGGTTTTCTTGTTCTTGTCGTACTTGTATTTGCCGTAATCCATGATTCGGCAAACCGGTGGCCGCTCATTCGGGGCGACTTCGACAAGATCTAACCCGACATCCCGAGCACGTTCCAAGGCGTCCTCGGTGGAAATCACTCCCAGCTGTTCGCCTGTCTCACTGACAACTCGAATCGGAGTGATGCGGATGTTTCCATTAATGCGAACTGAGTCGCGGTTTTCTTGCTGAGGATTTCGTCGTGCCAACGCCACTAAAGAATTCTGCTCCTGCCGGTGGGCATCCGGGCAACATAAGGGGATTGTTCCCAGGCGTGGTGATTGGAACAAATCGTCCAAGCCACATCTGAGAGAAAACCAGTTTTCCTTGAACGATCAAGGATCATCTGGCTGTGAAAACTTAGACCACCTGAGTGAGTCTAACCGAAAATAGCGGAAAAATCGCCGCCGCCGTCTTTCTCGGCGTTGCGCAGTATCTGACGGCGGATCGGCAAGCGTCAACAGTGAAACCGCCTGTTTCACCCAGTTTTCGCCTAACAGTCGAAAAACGACTCGTCAAGAGTGACTTGGCGGCCCATCGACTGGACGATGTCGCCCAAAAAAATCTGTTTCCGACGGCGAGTTTCGACTTCCCCGTTCACGGTGACTTGGCCGTCTTGGATCCAAACCTTTGCCTGTCCGCCCGTTCCAACCCATCCGGCACGCTTCAGTACATCGTCCAGACGCATCATTTGGCGAGTCGGGGACGTTTCGGTCGGGGCGTCACTCTTATTCATGTCGTCGATCGGTTCGTTCATCGGATCTTAAACGTCGCAACGATGGGATAGTGATCACTTAAATCTCGATTTTCCTCCGGAATCTCCCAATAATGTTCCCAGTGCTGGATCGGAACGTCTTGTCCGCCCCGAATCGCCAAATCGGTTCGTACTTGTATCGCATCGAAAACCAGATCGGGGCGACCGGGATCGTCGGCCAGCAGAGAACGGCTGACCAGAATACGATCCAATTGCTTTCCGCTCAGATGGCTGGACCGCTGGGCCGATGGCACCCGAAGCGTCAGGTCCACCAGATCGTCGTCGGTCGATGTCGTGTGCAGCCCGCAAGCGACTCCCAGGTCCGATTCGGGTCGCGTTCGGTCACCCGTTTCTTCGGTGTTGAAGTCTCCCAGGACGATGACGTTTTCACCCCGGCTTATGGCATCGGCCACCCACAGGTGGGCCAATGATGTCTGACGTCGACGCAACGGTTCGGCTTCTTCGTTGGCACGCAAGTGAAGGTTCAAAACGGTGATCGTTTCCACGTTTTGATTGCCTTGATCAATGCCATTGGAGTCCAGGCCGCTCGCGGGAGTGCCGACCGGAATCTGAAAGACGCCGACCAGGTGTTTTGTCAGGTTGTAGAACTGTTGCGACGCCTTCATCTGGCGTGTTTGCATCCGCTGCGAAATCGAAAGCACGTCCACCGGGCTGCGAAACAGAAAACCAACATCTTGCTCGGTGAAATGGTCTCCGCTTTCGATGCCCAGCTCCTGGTATTTCTGGTGTTGCTCGCGGTCCAACGACCGAGTCAGATACCACAGCACACGACGACTTTCGACCTCTTGCACCGCCACCACCGAAGGCGAAACGCGGCCGATGGCCTGGGCAACCGCATCGCGACGCCATTCCCATTGCCGGCGTGAAGGTGTCGATTTTTCCTTCGCAAGTTCGCTGAAGTTGTCGCCGTCATAGTCGTCGTAAAACCACTCCAAAT
>JAGQPO010000400.1 GCA_020426665.1 Planctomycetales bacterium | reverse complement strand
TCAAAAAAATCACAGCCTCGGAGTGCCCGGCGACGTTCCAGGCCATTCTTAAAAACACTAAAACTGGCGGGCAATCCGCCAAGCTTACCAGGATTCTGGTTGCTATGCAGCCAACAAGCAAGCTTTGCTTTGGAGGCGGAAGCGTCTTAATATCCTTGCCAGACCCACTCAATAGCATGGGGAAGGAACTGCTCCTTCGCGTTGCGGACACCGTGCCCGGAATTTTGGCAAAAAAGATACTGATAGTGGTAACCTTTGTCTTTCAGCACCTTGGCCATTCGGTGGTTTGCCTCTACCCAGTCGTGCATGCCGTCACGCATGACGTTCGGGTTAAAGTTGTCGCGATCGCCAACAGCCAGGAAAATGCGCAGTGGCTTCTTCGGGCTTTCCGGAATTAACGTTTCGTGAAAGCCCCAGGCGCCGTCGGGCGTCTTTGGATCGAACGGCCATTGCTGGTTCACAAAAGTCCCCGAGGTCGTCAACACGCGATGATAAAGGTCGGGTCGATACCAGGCCATGATCAGCGCGGCCGAGCCACCGGAACTGCTGCCCATTGCGGCTCGACCGTCAGGGTCTTTTGTCAGTTTGACATTACAGTTCTTTTCGACCAACGGCAGCACTTCGGATTCGATGTATTCGGCGTACAGCCCCGACATCGTGTCGTATTCTTTTCCGCGCTGGTGCCCTTGCGCATCACCTCCGCCGTTGGCAATCATGACGGCGATCAGCGGCGGGACGCGTTTTTGATTGATCAGATTGTCCAGGATATGCGGCAACGTCATGTCTGGCCGCCCTTTGGGTCCGTCGTGGCAAACCATGAACGGTGCTTCGCTGCCCGGTACATATTGCGACGGAATGTAAACGGTGATCTGACGCATGTAATCGATCTCATGCGTTTGGACGATCAACGTCTTGGGGTTATCGGGATCAACTGTGCCGAAGACCTCTCGTGCGATACCCGGATTAAGCAGTTTTCCCTCACGTGAATCCATCGTAAATTGCTGAATCATGCCTTGCGGAACGCCTTGGACAACGTTGCGTTCGGGCGCCGGCAAGTATTCAGGTCCGATCAGAAAATTTCCGTCCACGTCCACCGGCGGGTTGACACCGGGTTTGTCATCCAATCGCACGAATTCTGGTGCACCCGGATCATCGAACCGTCGAGTCGGCGGCTCTGCCAGCGCCGTATCAAATATCAGGAACAACCCCAGAACGCTTGTTGCGAAAAACGATAATCGTCGCTGAGACATCAAACACACTCTTGAAAACGAGAACGAAGGCCCGGCAGGCGGGACATTGGCATCGCACATCATAACGCGATTCCCAACGGTTGGGGCGAAAAGGGGAATGGCCCGTTCACCACTTACATTGTCGTTTCGATCGGGTCTGGAATTGGTAATCCATGAATCGCATGCGGTTTCCGAGGATTCTTAATTATCCAAAATGCCGTCATCAAAATAAGGGCAACTCCCGCAGGAATCATCAACGCACCAATCACGACGTGAGACCAACGAAGCGGTTCCACATTTTGTCTTACTTCCAACGTTACAGTTTGCAGTGTAAAGCTGTCATTCAGTTTAACTTCGGTGCTGATCACGTAGTCGTCCGCAGATACACATTCAAACTCCTGCAAGTTTACCGTCCGGTGCTCCCTGCCGGCGTCGATCGAAGTTTCGTCAGATCCAAGGTCATCGTCAGAAAAACTAGTATCGATTGTCCAAACCACTTCATCCGTAGCGAGATGTCGCATCGCCGAGGAAACAGACGATCGGTGTCCGCTTAAGCGACGCCCGGGGGCATCGTAAGTCACCGTTATCGCGGCACGCAGGGGATTCATATCGGGTGACAAGAAAATCGCTTGTCGGTCGGATGCCTCCAACTCAGTCGACAGAATCATTTCGCCCGATCTCGCCGATGCAACGATTGGCAACACGATTCCTCCGACGGCCCCACCGAGGACCAGAAGCACTCCAAGGAGCAAGATGCCAATTTGGAGTTGACGCATACGATTTATTTAATGCAAGGCAGGGAACAATAGTCGACGACCGGTTTAGTCGGCCACCGCACAGATTGTACCATCTCGCCGCGCCCCATCGCGACGCCATCGCTGACTATGCGGCCCAGCTTTCATTCGATGAACGCACTTTTTCTTTATTCCGATGGCGACTGTTTGCCTGGCCGAAGGTCGATGTATTCGATCGACGCGCGACTTACTTCCCCGCGGACTAGATACACGGGCACCAAGTGTTCATTGGTGTCAACCGTGACCGTGTTTGCAGACCGTCATCTTTTCAGGCATGTCGCGAATGAGTTCGTCAAGATTTGCCCGCACGTTCGAGATTTCATCAGGGGTCAATACGTCGCGAAAGACGCAGTAACCGGCACTGCTGTACTCGTCCGCTGACTCGACAAGGTTGTTCATCGTCATGGATGCCTAAGGTGCCGATCAAAGAACGAAATCACATCGGGACGAAGGTCTCGTTGTTTCGGTTGCAAATGAAAGCTGTGCGGTGCCCCATCAATCACGATCAATTGCGAAACCACATTGGCCGATTCCAGGCGATTCTGCAAGATGTTTGATTGCTCCACGGGTACCAGCGCGTCCTTCGTGCCGTGCAGAATTAACGCTGGTGGATCGTCGCTTGTGACCCACGTGGCTGGCGACGCTTGGCGACAAAGTGCCATATCGTCTTCATTCAGGGCATGACCTTTCATTTCAGCATGGACGGACAAGTCGTGTACCCCATACATCGGCACCACCGCTTGAATGCGGCATGAATACTCGCCATAGGGTTCGGCTGGATCCAGACCATCGCCCGTGTCCGTGACGGCCATCATCGCAACGAGATGCCCGCCGGCGGAACCGCCGATGGCCCCAATGTTGTTTGCATCAATCGAGTATTCATCGGCCTTCATGCGTAAGAACCGTACGGCAGTTTTGCAGTCATGCAGATTGCCAGGCCAGACCTGTCGCAGTCGCGACGCCAGATTCTCGTTGTTTTCAGATAGCCTGTAATTGATGCTTGCACAAACGTAACCAACGCGTGCCAGTTCATTGCCAATGTTCTGTTCACGCGCGGCAGCTTTGTCACCACCGTGCCAGCCTCCGCCGTGGACGATCACGATTGCCGGCCGCTTTTGATTTCCATCGTTCGCAGGCAGGTACAAGTCCAGCTTTTCTGTCCGCCCGTCGCCGAGGTACGGAACGTCTTTAATCACATTCACTTGAGGGACGACCTTTGACACCTGCATTGAAACAACTTCGTGTTTACTTCGAACGATCCCGAATAAGGTGCCGGGATGGCTGTGGTCCCAAGCGATGCCCTGGCCCGCGATCGGCGCATCGATCGTCGCGACGTGGACCAGTTTTTCGCCGCGTCCTGGGACCTCCAAGACGTATAATTCACCATGGTCATGACCCGTGACGAACAGCTGGCCGTTGGGTGCAAAACCGCCTCCAGAATTGCTGTTGGGCAGAAAACGCGTGATGACCGATTCCGGAAATGACCACGTTCCGGTTTCATTCCATTGGTCGTCATACCGAACCAACCGCGTTTTTCGGACGTCGGCCTCTCCATAAAAGGCAAACACGATCCACCATGCTCCGTGGTGCCGATCAATCCAATTGATCGCTCCTGAGGATTCGGAGAACGCTATCGATTCCAAATGCCGCAATGAGTCGGCCGAGTAGACTTCTACGGAATTCTCAAGCGGCTTGGCCGGCCAATTGGAATTGGCACAGTAAAGGCGGTCGTCACACACGAAACCGCTGTTGAGATGAATAATCGGCGATCCCGCTTCCGCAGTCCATTTCGCCAAGGGCTCTTTGTCATCGCCGGCCGGTTGCTTTGCATAACGTGCGATCGTCCGATTGGAGATCGCAAAGATTGACGTCGCGTCCACAGCAACGGCCTGATGTGCTTCCGGGACTTGAAATCGTCCGATTTCAAGCACGCCAATTTTGGCGGTGTCATCGGCCTCGGCCACGATCACCGCTGCGAAGGCGACTAACAAGATGTAAGCAGTTCGTGTCATTAATTGTTACCGGCCTCTCTCTGGTCGTATTTCGCGCCATTTTTAGATCAATTGATCATCGTAGCTGCCGATGATTCTCGCGCCGTTCATTCGGTACAGTTTAACATTTTCCGCCGTCCGCGTTTCGCAGCCCGCGTTTCGCAGCCCGCCCTCTCTCGGCTCGCCCGACATGAACGAGTGTTTTGTTGATAGAAAAAAACGCTTCAAGAATATCGGCTTCCCTTGCGGGCTCGCCCGCCCGGCCAGAGACGAAGTCATCTCGAAGAGGCCGATAAAACTAACGGACACTAACTAACGATTTGTTTAACGTCTTCGCTAAAGTCTCGTAGGAAAAATCAATTGCCCCTCCTTCTCATAGGGCTTGAACGCTGCAGGGATATCCTTCTCCTTCACCTCGGGAACCTGCGAGTCTTTCATAATCAAGTAATTTGCAAGCACTTTGCAAAAGTTGCTCTCGTTATTAGGTCCCCGTAGAATGCGTATCCGAAACCACGATAGTCAAATGGCATGATGTCGGGAGACTGAGCCAGAGACTCATAACTCCTCACGGAGCTTGAATTTGATCGCGCTGAGAAAAGCAGTGTTGAAGACTTGGGGAAAACGCCGCCCCCTCTAAACTGCAACCCATCCTTCGTTTCTATCGCTATGCCAGTGCCAGGCGAAACTCCAAACGGATTTGGATTGGCAGCGTCTTTTGAATACACAATCGCGAACAACATCAATGCATTTCTCAACTCTGTTAGACAGAAAATCGCTCACCATTCCTGCGGGGTTTTCTAGCCGGCATCCGGCAGTGTTTTTTCAACGACGGCCGCTCCGATGCTGTCGCCGAACACATTTACAGTGGTGCGAAATCGGTCCAACAGCCAATCGACGGACAGAATCAGCCCCATATATTCCAGGGGCAAACCGACCGCATTTAACACAATCAACATGGTCACCAATCCGGCTTCAGGGATCCCTGCCGCACCGATGGCGGCCAAGGTCGCGGTGACGGCAACGATAACTTGTTGCCAAAAATCTAAATCAAATCCCGGAGCGGCTTGCGCGATAAAGATCGCCGCGGCGGCTTCGTAAAGCGCAGTGCCGTCCATATTGATGGTCGCGCCCAGCGGCACAACAAACTCCGTCGATCGTTTTGAGACACCGGCTTGCTCGCTGCACTCCAACGTGACGGGCAACGTCGCCGATGAACTGGCCGTCGAAAACGCGGTCAGCAAGGCCTGGGACATCGCCAGCAAATAACGGTAGGGGTTTTCGCGGCGGACCAGGTAATAGATCGCCGGTAAAGTGATGAATGCATGAATCGCCAGACCGCCCAAAACGGTTCCAAAGTACCAGCCGATTTGGGAGAGTTCTTGCAGGAACTTTCCGTTTGCCTGAGCTTCACCGAACCTTGAGGCGACCAAACAAAAAATCCCCAGCGGCGCGAAGTGCATCAACAGCATGACGAATCGCATCAGTGCCGTGTTGGCTTGCGTGATCAGTCGCGTGATGCTGGTCACGTCTTCGTGCATCGTCGTCAGCATTCCCGCGAACACGATTGCGAAGACAATGATGGGCAACAGTTGCGTTTTGGCGGCCGACACGAAAAGATTGTCGGTGACCAGCATCAGAACAAGATTTTTGAAGATCGTGCTGATCTCCGGCTGAACGGTTTCACCTGGTGGCAAACTAGCGAGCACACCGTTGACTTCTTCTTCGCTTAACCCCGACGACTCCGCAATGGACTGGGTGATTTTGGCCTTGGGCGTGCCTTGCCCTTCCGACTTGACCTTTGCGAGCGCGGCTTGGTCAACGGTCCCTTTTCCCGGCTGGACGACATTGACCACGATCAATCCGACCACAACCGCCAAGGCAGTCGTCACGACGTAGTATCCGATCGCCGCAGCTCCCGGGCGTCCCAGTTTGCGGACATCGCCCATGCCTAGCACACCGCACATCACCGACGTGAATACCAGCGGCACGACAATCATCTTTAACATACGCAAGAACACTTCGCCGCCGATTTCCAGACTGGCCGCCCAGTGAGGTCGAATCAACGCCAATGCGATCGCTGCCACGATCGACAGGAAAATCGCGTAGGTCAGCCAATTTCCATGAGGTTTGTCGTCTGACTTGGTTTGCGATTGGGGTGCGTCATCGGACATGGTCAATTCGACTTGGTCGGGTGCGGAACGGTGTACCTTGCTTTCAAGATAGCAGAGTTGGCCGAGCGCCGGGCTGCTGCGGCCGACGGCATGGCGTGAGTGGTTCGGTTATGATCTAGCAAATAACAAGTCCCATGAAACGTGATATGCAATGCCGAGGAATTCATGAAAGTCTCCCGACGCCAGTTTTCAGCGATCGCGGCATCGACGTTGATTGCCAACCATGACCGAACTGTTCAAGCGGCTGAAACCGGCCCATTAGAAACTTTTGTTCCCTGTCGCGCGATCACCAAGGGGCCGAAGCATCACTGGTTCGGCTATTATGACAAGCGTGAATTTGATCCGACCAACACGCTGGTGCTGGCCAACGAAGTATCCTTCGAAGGTCGGTCGCCGACGGCGGATGACAAGATTGCCGTCGGCTACGTCGATACAACCGATGGCGACCGCTGGCAGAAAATCGGCACCAGCAACGCATGGGGTTGGCAACAAGGATGCATGTTGCAATGGATCGGAAACGACGGCAAACGTGTGATGTGGAACGACCGTCAAGGCGACTCGTTCGTCTGCCGAATCTATTCGATGGAAACAAAGCAAGTTCGCACCATCAGCAAACCGATTTATACGATTTCTCCCGACGGCAAGTTTGGATTGTCAGTCGACTTTCGCCGCATCGACAACTTGCGTCCCGGTTATGGCTACGACGGACTGGCAGATCCGAACGTTGCGAATCGCGCACCGGCGGATTCCGGAATCTGGCGCGTCGATCTGGAAACCGGCAAAGACGAATTAATTCTGTCGCTGGCCGACGTCGCACAATTGCCTTGGCCCGACGGCGACAAGCACGCCGAGGCGTGGCACTATTTCAATCACTTGTTGATCAGTCCCGACGGCAATCGATTCATCGTCTTGCATCGGTATCGCCCGGAATTTGATCCACAAACGCTTGAATTCAAAGGCGGCTTCGTGACGCGGATGTTGACCGCAGCGATGGACGGCGGCGACCGTTACGTTCTGGATCCGTCCGGCTTCACGTCGCATTTCATCTGGAAGGGTAACGACGCGGTGACCATGTGGACCAAGCCCTACGGAATGCAGAACGGGTTTTATGACTTCATCGACAAGAACGAACGCTTCATGCCCGTGGGACACGACAAGATGCCGACCAACGGACACAACACTTTCTTGCCCGCGCCCTATCAGGATTGGATCCTGAACGACACCTATCCGGATCGTACGACAAGACGGCAAACGGTCTACCTGTATCACATCCCCAGCGGTCGCAGATTTGATTTGGGGCACTTTCCATCACCGCCCGCCTACACCGGCGAGTGGCGCTGTGACACACACCCCCGATCCAGCAACGACGGCACCAAAGTCGCCATCGACAGCCCCCACGACGGTGGAAGACAAGTCTACCTGCTGGACATCGCCGAATTATTGGAACGTGAATCCTGAATCAGCTGATCCATCGGTGCTGGGACCGGCACGAACAGTGGCACCGTGAACAGTGGCACCGTGAACAGTGGCACCATGAACAGCGGCACCGTATTCTGGATTGCGAAATCGCAGTTTGATGACTCCGCGAGACGATTGGCCACGTCCGATCTTAACGGGGGCGGTCATCATTGATGCAACATACGATGCGAAAGCAAGTGCAACGAATCCGCCAACAACGGCAAGAATCCAGTACTCGGCAGTTTCGAGCCCCAACATGCTTAAAACACCAAACGAGACCAACAGCCCCATTGCGGCCGTCGCAAACCAGATTCTACGGCGTGAACTGCGAGTCTTCTTTGCGCATTCGGCACAACGCGGGACGTTAATTTCAATCGACGGAGCGATTGATCTCGCGTAGCCGTCCTCCGACGAGGGCTTTCCCAAGCATTCGCAGCACATCAACGGAAGGACGCTACGACCAATCTGAAAATCAAACCAATCACTGACGTCCAGACTGTGCGGATTACGGCGGGCGACGACCTTTAGGTCACCGGTTTGCGGATTCTCCATAAGTGGCAGTGGAGAGCCGACCGGAAGTGTCGGTGCGAGTGGATAATTTTGGTTCGGCTGAATACGGCGTCGCATCCACCATCTGACCAGAATGATTGCGATTGCGATAAGAACGGAAATCGCAGGACCGACGTAAAGAAAATAGGGAAGTGCAGCGCGATCGGCAGCAGGGCCGCTTGAAATGAACCATGCGCAGAACAAGGAGCCGATCGTCCCAAAAAACGCGACGACGAGCGCCAGTGTGCCTGCCGGACGATAACAACTTTTGCGGTACCCCTCGACAAGTTGATCGTTTATCCAATTGCATCTCGGACACGGCACCAATTCCGCTTCAAGCGACAGACGTTCGGACAACTCACGCTGCGATTGATCCTGTGCCGAATCGGCTGCAGCGGTAGCGCCGACACCATACGGCGCAGATGCGCGTCCGGTTCCGATTCGAGCCAATTCATAGAAATACTCGCAACCACACTTGTCGCACTCAACTTGCATCACTCGTTGTCCGACGTGTGATGTTTCGAATCGTAGTGAAAAGTATGGAAGCATCGTACAATCAACTCGCAATCGATGGCTAAATGAGGCTGCCGCCCGGCGGGAAACCGGCATCGATTCTAACCGTTCATGAGTCGGCGTTTGCGTCGGCAAGGAACTTATTGTCGCCGGAAGGAAATCAGCCGCTTACGAATTCGCAGATCAACCTGCTGCGTTCGTGGATCGATCGACCGGTACGTGCTGGGACGATTGCGTGAGGCAGGGCCTACGGCCATCGCCAGGTGCCGATGCGAGAACTACGCTGTAACCAACTTGCCGTGCCGACATGCCCAGGATGGTGGATTTTTCTAGGCATCACTTGCCGCTGGCATCTTCGATGCACTGACGCACGAACGACCTTTTGGACACGGCGTCATGACTTGCAAATCCACCACGCTGAACTCCGTAACGTTCATCCATGCTTGGATTGGA
>JAGQPO010000399.1 GCA_020426665.1 Planctomycetales bacterium | reverse complement strand
GGCGATGCCCAAGGCTATGGATGTGGACGGCCGTTGGCCGAGTCAGATCGCGATGCGTTATTCCGCGGCAGCTCATACGTCACCGATCGTCAGCTGGTGTAGGATGTAGCTCTCACGTATTACGTTGCAATCACACGCACACGTCCTACCGGCATGTTGAAGCAGATTCCGAGTGCGATTCGAAAACATCACTTGGCGATTCCGCTGGTCGCCCTGGTGATGGTCAGCGTCGCCTATTTGTTGCTTGCACCACTTTCGTATCGTTTGACTTCACTAACGACCATCGGCCCCTGTATCGCAGTGGTTGCCATCTGGATCGGCCTCTCGGCTGCACCTGGTAAAGGTCGCGTTGCCGTCCTGATGTCGACGCTCGCGTGGATGTTCGTGCTGTGGTACGCGTTTCCGTCGCTAAGCGAATTGTCCGCGATCAATTTCTGGGGATACCAGGCGACGTTTGTTACTTATTCGGGTGCCGCGATCACGACAGGTGTGCTGCTGCGAATTCTTACGCGGTTTCGATTCACGTCTTCGGATGACCAAACGGTTTGGATTGCTTTCATTTAATGCACAGCCAAAATCAACGGTTGAAGACGATGATTTGATCCAATGGATACGAAATAATCTCTCCGAAAGGGTTACGATTACGAGCGACGATTCAGGTCTTTAGAGAACGTGCGGCGAAGCTGAAAACGAGTGATTGCAACATGAAATCGATAGCGACGATTTGGGTACTTGTTCTGCTGGTGTCAATCGCCAATGCGGAGACGCCGCTGGTTGACTTCAATTCGTGGGCGTTTCAACAACCTGCCGACGATTTTTCCGATGACGCGCTGTTGGATTTACGACACTTGAACGAAGCCCAATCAGGGCAGTCGGGATTTGTGCGACTGAGCGATGACGGAAACAGTTTCGCGCGCGGCGATGGCACGCCGCTTCGGTTTTGGATCGTCGGCACCGACGGCCATCGGTTCCAACCGGCGGATATGGAGGTGCATGCCCGCTGGTTGGCGAAGCTGGGTGTGAACATGACGCGATTGCACGTCACGGTTTGCGATAACAAAGAGGGCGCCGAGATCACGGATCTGAACGAAGACTTGGTGGACGGTGTCTTTCGATTTATCAAAGCCGCCAAGGACAATGGGATCTATGTTCTGATTTCGCCCTTTTATGCCCACTTTGATGCCCCCGAAAGTTGGCAGTTGCCCGGCGGGAAAGTGGATATGGAAGGGCTGTTATTCATCGATCCAAAGGTGCAGCAAGCGTATCGACATTGGACACGTCAGCTGTACACGCAAACGAACCCGTACACCGGCCTCGCGATCAAAGACGACCCGACGGTCGCGGTCCTGCAGATTCATAACGAAGACTCACTCTTCTTTTGGACGGCTCAGCGATTGCCGGACTACCATCGCGCGTTGCTGTCCGATCAATTTAGTGCATGGCTGACCAAAAAATACGGATCTCTCATGGAAGCCTGGGATTCATGGGGCGACGGATTCAAGGGTAACGATCCGTTAGACGATTTGGCCAACGGGCGTCTCGCCTGCCTGCGAATCTATGAACTGACAACCGACGCGAAGGGAGCGTATGAGCGCCGGATCAATGATACGGCTCAATTTCTGGCCGAATATCAACGTGAATTCTATGCGTCGATGGGCGACTATCTGCGTAGGGACCTTGGGTGCAAGCAGCTGCTAAACGCGACAAATTGGCGGACCGCCAATGACACCAAACTGAAAGCGTTGGAACGCTATTCCTATCATGCATTGGTTATCCGGTGACCACGATTCCGCTGGAAGATGGAGCGGTGCGACTGCCCAAGGACGCGGTTTATGCGATATTGCGGAAAGGAAAAACGGTCAACAAATAAACGTACCGTGGTGCCGATGCATGAGCTGAATGATCAGCTTGGTTTGCCCGTTCACGATCACGACCTTGATCGATCCTTTTCGTCATGTATCTCACCGACCAACTCTTCTAGGACGTCTTCCATTGTGATGATGCCCACCGTCCGGCCATCGTCCTGGACAACGGCAAGGTGGATCCGTTGCCTGCGAAACAGATCTAAAAGATCATCGGATTTTGTGTCCGCGGCGACGATGGCAGGTGATCGCGCGAGAGATCTGATTCGACGTGACGGATCCGATAATGATTCCAGCAGAATGTCACGACTGAGGACAATGCCGACGACTTCGTCCAAATTGTGTCCGAAGACGGGGTAACGCGAAAACTTACAGCGTCCGATCTCGTTGACGGCTTGTTGGACGGTGAACTCCGCGCCCAAGGCAGCCACATCACTTAGTGGTGTCATCACTTGTCCGGCCGTTTTATCGCACAAGACAAAGGCGCGATGAATCAACGTGCCTTCGTCGGTTTCGATCAGCCCGGCGTGATGGCCGATTCGCACCAACGCACGAATTTGGTCTTCGGTCCCAATCTTACGTTTGCCGCTGGTGAACGGGTGCGAGATCCATGCGAATAATTTAACCACAGGGTACAACACCAGACCCGCGGCGTTGATCAGCGGCGCGAACAAACGCGCGATGGTCGGTGCGTAACGTGCACCGATCGATTTGGGGATGATTTCCGAAAACACAATCGTGCCGATCGTCAGTAGTACGGTCACCGTCACAACGCCGGTAACCGAGAAGTGCTCGAAGGCCTGGTGGCTGACCAGGATCGGTCCGAGCACATTGATCGTGTTGGTTGCGATCACGATCACGACGACCGATTCGTTCAGCCGATCACGAACCTGCGCCAATCGCTCCGCTCCCCACTTGCGTTGGATTCTTAACTCTTCGATTTCCGGTCGGCTGACGCTCAACACCGCTGCGTCGACGGCAGCCATCACGCCGGACAGCAAAAGAAACGTGGCGGCAGTGAAAAGCAAAAGCAGCATCGAAATACCCCCAGCAATGACGATAATTAACCATTAGATTCGACGGTCGTCGGTCGATAGGGATTGCTTTCGTCCATTCCCCGATTCTATCACCGGCGAGCAATATCAGTGCGTTTGATCTCGGTTGGTCGTTTCGGGGCCTGCATCACGTATCTGGCTCATTGAACATACTGGCAGGACCGGACGCAGAAAAGTCAGTCCCAAGATTCCCGGTGTTTGCATCAAGCTGCCATTGGAGGCGAACCGAAAAGGAAGATCTTGTCTCTGGGTTAGCGATCGAAATTCCCTCAGAACGATGGGATTTGCGGATTTTTGCTTAGAGGCTTTTCGGGTCTGCGATTTTTTCGTACACTTCCGCCTCTCACCCGCCAGCGGCGTTTCCGTAGGTGGGTTCAGGCCGGTCTAGGTGCTTGCAAACCAGGACCAAATGATTTGGAAAAGCGTTTTTGACTGGCAATTGCCGTCAGGAATAAAACGGCGGCATAGCTCAGCTGGTTAGAGCAGCGG
>JAGQPO010000398.1 GCA_020426665.1 Planctomycetales bacterium | reverse complement strand
GATGTGGACGGCCGTTGGCCGAGTCGCAACTTCAAAATAAGCATGCGACGTTCCTTGACTGTTGCCATTCGCTCGGGCGATTAAGGGTTATCCACCGGTCGACCGGCGTGGCCGACGGGAGCGACGTTTTGTCGGCAACTTTGCCGACCGCTCCGGAGTTTGGCGTTGATCCAGTTCAAAGAACTTCAGCACTTGCTCTCGGTTCTCGGCCCCGAACGCGATCACCAGCAGATCGTCCATCAGATGATCGACGTTTGCCATCAGAAACGCATCGCCGCTTCCCGCTCGGGCGATCGCATAGAACTCTGGAAGCGGAGACGCATTACGACACGTCACGGTATAAACGCGTCCCTTGCCGTAGCCGCGAAACTCCTCTGCAAGATCCAGGCATGTACCCAGGTCAGATGGATGCGGAGGGGCGTCGCCGAAAATGACCATCACTTTCTGCGCCGCTGAGCGAAAATCATTTTTTCGCATTGCCCACGTCATCCCCGCCTGCACGGCTTCTGGCCGATCGCCTCCTCCATCGGCAACGACACCGCCAACGAAGTACTCGATTTGTTTTAGGTCACTGCTTAGCGGAACGCCGCGCACCACGTAGTCATCGCTCAAGTCACGGTAGGTTGCCAACGAAAACCGCGCCTTGGGAATCTTTCGCAATACCGATTCACCGATTTGGCGAATGCGTTGCTTGACCATACTGATCTCTGTGCCCATGCTTCCCGTGCTGTCAAAAACGATGACGATCTCGATGCCGTTGGCTTTTGCATCAAGGATCCGCCGCGAAAACTCTGGCGAATATCCTTTTAATGTCTCGTCAAGGCCCAGGCTTGGACCCGCCTGCGGCAGCATCATTGCCTGCTCGACCATCATCCCGGCAACCGCCGTGACATCCTCGCGAGGCACATCGAATTTTACGGTTACCGGCACCGCTTCTTCCGGTTCCGGTACGACGTCTGGTTCAGCCACTTCGAATTCAATCGATTCCAGCTCATACGAGTCATCTGCTTTGGCCTCGCCGAGCTGAATCACCAGCGGGTCTTTAGGTTTGATCTGTAAACTGAGGAATGCCAAAACGATCAAGACGATCAGATGAATGATCACACTGACCATCGCCGACGGGGCGCGGCGGAGGAATTCGTCAACCGCATGATCGGCATCATGATGCAAGTCGGATTGCGGCTGAATTTCGACCGTTGGTTGCATGGCCACCCCAGGCATGTGCTCGACAGCGTATCGAAGCTCGTGATTCGTTTTCGCTGCCGTCAAAATTCATCATACATGAATCCCCAACCCAACCTCCCCGGAACGCGCCACTAGCAGTAATAAACAACCCTGTCGCAGCCGGAGGCGATTGCCTGGCTCGGTCAATTCTTAAAGAATAGACCGTTAACATCTGGGGCAGTGCCGTGTTAGAATGACGAATTCACCGAGCACAAACTTTCCTTCTTAGGGTTACCTGCTCGCATGAATCGGAATCGGGCAAAAGTCCCGGTTCCCGCCATTACTCTCTAATTTTCTTAGGAAACCAAGATGAAAAAGTTGTTCATGATTGCCGTTCTTTTTGGATGCATCCCTGCGGTTACGGGCTGTGGCGGTAACGAACCTACGGTGATTGAACCGGTCGGTGACGAGGCTCAACTTGAGGCGGATCAAATGAAAATGTACGAAGAGCAAATGAAGTCGGGTGGATCGTCGCGATCGACGGCCTCCAACTGATCATCTGGCCTGAATCTTCCGGCCCGAATTGATTTTTGGAATCCCCTTGGAGCGCGGTTCAATACTGGCGGACAGTTGCCCGCAAAAAATTGCCCGCAGACAGTCACCCACAGGCTCGCGCCATACGGCTGGTCGAAAATCGATATCAGCCGCTCGCTCGAGCATTCGGGTAGCAATCGCCACCATGACGCGATTGTTTTGAAGTTGCGATTTTGCGTGAGGCATTGCCTTTTCATAACCCGAACGCGTGAGCGAGGGACCTGTCACGACCGATTTCCCGCGTCTTTAGCAGAGGTTTGTCGCAAAAGCGCAACTTCAAAACGCGATTGCGACGGCCTATGTCGGACCGCCGGATGCGTTCCGTCCAAATGTTAATCGGTGAGGCCTGTTACCTGGATTTCGCAATCAAGTCGGGAACTCCCCCCACACGCCGACGGCCGATTAGAATCGAGCCGAAATGATGAATCCAAAGTGAGAGGTACGATGCCTTCAGATCACAAATGAACAGACTCAACCAAACGACTGAATGCGGCTTTTATTGCCAATTTGCGCATTAAAGTAGCTGGAGTCTGGTAGGTTTGTTTGTCAGCATTTGGGAACGAAATTGCCTGATTCCCACATATTGACTCGTCGGTACACGGCTGTGCTGATTCAAGACCACCATCCAACATGGGTGGAAATGGCCTTCCGTGAGACGGCCAAACCACCCCT